>JAPKMV010000182.1 GCA_026645635.1 Caldilineaceae bacterium | reverse complement strand
GGCGCCGTCCTGCACAACTGTGCCGTAGATAGTGACATAGGGCAGCGGCAACGGCGGCGCCAGCGACTGCGCGTCCGCTGTCGCCGGTTGCAACCAACAGGCGAGCAGCAGGCCGAAGCCGGCCGCAACGAGCAGGTGGGTGAGTTTGGCAAATTTTGTCATGCTGCAGCCTCCTTATTCACCGGCGCCGGACGGCGAAGCTTGTCGCGTCCCCGCATACGAATAGGTCTGGAAGTTGATGTAGATGTCGTCCACATCCTCGACAAACCGCGCCAGCCCTTCTTCCGGGTCCGCCATGAGCGAGGAACCGGGAATGACCAGCACCCACCGGGTGTTCCACACCGAGCGGCCGATCAGCCGGGTGTCCGTGGTGAACTCATCCGGCGCCAGCGTGTTGGTGTAGGGAAAGGCTTGGAAACTGGCATAGGGCTTGATCTCATACATCTGCCCCTGCACGCCGTCGATGCTTGGAATCCAGCCCGGCTGCTGCATGTCGGCCTGCGTGATGGGATAGGGCAGCGGCAGCAACTGCTCGACCACGTTCCAGAAGCGCAACTGGCCCTGGGTGTTGCGCGGGCGCATGACGTCGCTGCCCGCGGGCAGCAGATAGACGTAGGGCATACGCGCCAGCCGGTTCGTGTCGTAGCCGTCGAACCAGACGCCCACGCTGGCGATCTTGGTGGCGAACTGGGTGCTGTTGTAGGCGCCATCGCCCGGCCCCAGCGGCTGACCAAAGAAGTTCATGCGCGGCGTAATCGTGGCGCCGAAGGGAATCACGAAGCCCGGCTCCGGCCCCGTCGCACCATAGGGTTGCTTCGCCAGGCGGCCCACATCCTCGTTGGCGTAGATATTGGGTGTGTAGTAGCGCATCAGCGCCTGCCGCCACTTCGCGTCGGACTCGTCGCGCAGACGCAGCAGTTCGTGGCGCAGCGAGAAGGGGCTGGATTGGTGCTGCGGATTGTTGAAGCCCATCTGCCCCTTGAGCACGACGAAGTTATCGCGCATGCGCGCCAGCGGGTCGGCCAGGCCGGGGATGCCGGGCTGCGGGATCACCGTGCCGTCATGGCGATCCTGGCGCACCAGCACGCCCAGGGCGCGCTCGCCCACGATCTGACGCAAGAAGCGGCTGCCGCTGGCGGCGTCGCTGCCAAGCAGGTTGGTCTCGTAGTCGTAGGCGGCGGCCGTCAGGTAGACATACTTCTGCGCCAGTTCAAACTGGGAGCGGTACTTGGCCAGGGCGTCGATCTGGAAGATGCGGTAGGCCATGTCGCCGTAGCGCTGCTCCGTGATCTGCCCGGCCCAACGTTTGCGCAGTCGCTCCAGATCGTGGAGTTTGCGGAAGCCCCGCTCCAGGGTCTGCCGGTACCCTTCCTGGGCGCCGTTGTAGTTGTCCAGCGCAAGGTAGACGGCCAGCCGCCGCTCGCTCTCCTCGCGCAGGAGCGCTTCCAGTTCGCGCCCCATCTGCCGCAGTTCGTAATCCGATTCCAGGGCAAAGTGCGCCGTCTCTGCCGCGTATTCTGTCACCAGCACGCCAAGCTCCACCCCATAGCCGACCATTTTGGTGCCGATCTCCGCTTTCTCCAGCACGCCGGAGGCGGCATAGCCGGTGAACAGTGCGGCGCAGCGTGCGACCGAGGTGAGATCGTTGTCAATGCCGTTTACCACCGGCAAGCACTCTTCGGAGTTGTGGGCAGCGCTCCGGATCTCTTTGCCCGCCTGTTGATAGGCCAGTACAGCGCCTTCGACGATGATCGTGGCTGATTTGGCGGCCATGATCGCCGCCTGGGTGGATGCCGTGAGCGAGCCGACGGAAACTATATAGTCCGCCCGATCTTCGATGGTCGCGACCATCTCCTCGATGTGTTCGGCGTGATTTTCGTAGGCGGTCAAGGCGCGCTCATACTCGATCTTGGCGTCGTAGGCGCCCCACATGGCCATCTGAACTTCGCCCAGCGCCTGGCGGCGGGCAGTGCTCGGCCAGGACTTTGGCACGTAGTGGCCGATGTCGCCATCCAGCCCGATGGTCAGGGTTTTCTCCATGACCACCGTGTGCTCCGGGCAAGCGTAATCGTGGATGGATTTCGTGCAGGTCTCCGGCAGGTACTGGTTGATCGTGACCTCGACTTCTTCCGTACACGCACCGGCATTGATCTGCGCTTCACTGCAGCGCGCCTCCGGGTCGGTCAGTTCCGTGCGTTCGATGTAGTCGTAGTTGATGATGTCCGGCCCGCTGTAGCCAGCCGGATAGGTGCCGTTGACGCCGATGTCGGCGTCGTAGGGATAGCCGAAGATCGCGATCAGTTCGTTCATGAGCGCCGTGTCCTGATCCACCATGGCCTGGACGAAGTTGCGCTGGCTGTTCTGGCTCTCCCGCAGGGCAACCTTCATCTGGTTGGCGTAATCGAAGAAGTCGGCCGTGATGTCGAGGTGGGTGACCGCCCGCTGATAGACTTGCTCGAAGTGAGTTTTGCCCTCTGCCACCTGGCTGGGGTCGAGATCGAAGAGCACGGCATCGCCCACGATGCCCAGTGGGTTCAGGCCGCTGTCAACGGCGTCGATCTGAGTCTGGATGTCCGCAAACTCCTCGGCAATCTGGCCGATCTCCAGCACCGTGGTGCGGTCGATCTTGCGCACATCGCCGTAGCGCATTTCTTCCGGGGGCAGGATGGCGTTGGCGACCACCCAGTCGAGATACGCGCCTTGTCCGGCGCGCCGGCCCCAGTCGTCCACGCCCCACGCGCGCCGCGTCTGGTCGGAGGGATCGACGTATGCGTCGACTCTGGCTTGCGCATTCTGATCCGCATAGTGTTTGCGATAGGTGAGGCCCACAATCTCGGCGCCCACCTCGGCCTTTGCCGCGGCCGCAACGGCAAAGCGCCGCTCATCGTAGTAGTCGGCCACGAGCGGCGCCCCGGCCACCGCCACCGATTCGGCCCGCGGGATCCAGGTGTAGTTGGGATGGCGCAGCAGTTGGTAGTACTCGCTCATGGCGGTGAGGAAGTGACCCCAGGCGTCGCCGTGACCCTGCGGATAGAGGATGGCGCTATCGGCTTCGTCGACAAAGCCATCCAGGTTGATGTCCTTGATGTTGTAGTTCTGGACATAGGCCACCTCGCCGTCGCCGTTGGTGAAGTTCCACGTCAGACGGTTGTAGGTGGGCGCGGCGGCCACACCGCCCAGGGTCTCGTCGCGCCCGCGCAGCAGCGCCAGTTCCTCGTCGAGCAGCCCGAAGTCGTCGGCGCGGAATTGGTTCATGAAGGCGTAGAGCGTCGGCGCGCGGTCGCCCAGGCTGCTGTCGGTGCCGATGGCGACGGTGGGGTCTTGAGCATCGGCATAGGCGTCGTTCGCCAGCAGCATGTACAGCTCGGCAATGCGCGTCGTGATGTCCAGCAAGGCCGCGTTGGCGCCCTGGTCGTCCACGCCGTTGTCGATGGAGAGGCTCTTGGCCCGCTCCAGGACCGTCTGATAGGCCTCGATCAGCCCGACCTGGTTGAGCACGGCCGGGTCGTTGGTGAAGGGAATCGGGCCTTCGTAGCGCTTGCCCGCCTGGCTGATCATGTCCACGGTGCTGTTGACCGGGCTGCTGACGAAGTCGTCGACCCGGGCATCGAAGGGATTCAGGGCATTGGTGACCCGCTTGATCCAGCCTTCGGCCAGTTGGGCGCGGATCTCGGTGGGCTTGGCCGAGGGATCACCGGCCCAGGCGCTGTAGCGGTACGCATTTCCGCAAGCCGGCGACCCCTTGTAGCGCATGATCAGCCAGTTGTCTGAGAGCGTCGTCGGGTTTGCGCCTTCGATGGTGATCTCCGCATCGACGGCGCTCATGCCTGGCTCTACCTTGGTCCACGCCTGCCACGGATAGGCCGGCGGCGCCGCCGTGGGCGAAACCGCGGTGTCGTCCACCGGCGCGATGTACCAGTCGAAGGTGAAGTTCTCCGGGCGGCCGCCGAAATCGCCCGTGTGACGCAGGGTCAGCTTCTCGTCGAAGAGGTTGTCGGACTTGATCACCAGCAGGTTGCCGCGGTAGGGGCTTTCCAGGCCGGTGTCGTCCAGCGTGCAGCCGACCTGGAGCACCTGGAGCGAGACGGGTAGCCCGCCCAGGCTGGCGTCGTTGTTGTAGACCAGGGTCACATACCCCGTGCCCGCGGCGTTGCCGGCGCTCAACGCCTTGCCCTTGCCCAGGCCCTCATACGCTTCGGGGAGGCCGTTGTTGTCGGCATCCTGCACCGCAATCAGGAAATCCCAGTCCGGCTGCAGATCGCGCGAGGCGCCGGCCGGGCAGGCAGCGTTGTACGCCTCGAAGCTGAAGTTGCGGTCGCTGCGCTGCGCGTCCGCGATCCGGTTTTGCAGCATGAGCAGGTCATGGTTGCTGGCCTGAGAGCCGTTCTCCCAGATCAGGCCGGTGTCGGTGCGGCACAAATCGACCTGGCGCGGGTTGCGGCTCTTCCAGTAGAGGGCATTGACGGCATAGTTGTATTTGCCGCAATCAGTGTCGTCGTAATAGGGTGGGACGCTGTCGGTTGGGCAGAGGCTCTGCAAGCGCGATCGGTCGGCCTGGGACATGACATTGAGCAGCAGCAGCGGATCGCCCTTGATGTACTCCGGCGAGACGCCGTCATAGTAGCCGCGGAAGATCAGTTTACCCGTGGCGTCGTCGAAGAGCACGCGACTGCGCAGCGCAAAGGGCAGCGTAATCTCGTTGTCCGTCGTGCCCACCAGCGCCATCCCGCCGCCGTAGAGCAGCCGTTCGGTCTTGATGGCGGCCGGCAGGCTCGGATTGCCGTCGATGCGGAGATCGACCTCCTCACTCACGGCGCTCAGCGGGTCGATCAACTGCGCCAGGTTGACAACGGTTTCCACGCCGCCGATGACGATCTTCTCCGCACTGTTGTCCCAGCGCCCGGGCGCCAGGTCGTCGTAGATCTTGGCCACGGCCGCCTGTTCCGCCACACCGGAAATGCCATTCTTGGAGCGCTCGTAGACGGTCTCGCCCACAGTCAGCATCGGCGCCAGGGGCGGCCAGGAGACGTTGTAGGTCACCGGCAGCACGCGCACGTGCTGGGTGTTGGAGAGCGTCCCGGTGGCCAGATGCTCCATCCAGGGCACGCACTGGCCGACGGCGCCAGCGCCGCCCGGCAGCGGGAAGCTGCGCTGGAGCGGGTAGTAGTAGAGCACCTGCATCTCACCGGCCGCGCGCGCCCACACCATGTCCCGGAAATCCTTCCAGAATGGCTTCGCCGTCGCCGGTTGATAGGGTTCGGTCGCCGCACATGGCTGCACGTCCAGCAGCTTGCGCATGGGGATCGGTGCGTAGACCGGGTTGCCCGCGGTCATGTTGAAGCGAAGCTGGCTGTAGTCCGGCCCCAGCAGCGTCGTGGGATGCACAGCCAGGTGCGGCGGGCCAGCATAGTCCGTCGCCTGGAAGGTGATGTCGGCCAGCGTCAGGTTGCCGCTTTCGCCATGCTTGTTGCGGGCGATGAGTTGGAGCACGATTTCATCGCCTTCGATGCGGCAGCCCGTCTGTGTGGGCGCCGGCCCCATCGTCACCGGGCTGGCGCTGTCGCTGACCGCCACATCGATGCGCTGCACCGCCGACGTAAAGAGACCGTTGGTGGCGGTCACCATGACGGTGTAGCTCCCGGCGTTGGGATAGACGTTGCTCACCTGGTTGCCCGCATAGCGCACGACGCCGTCGCCCAGGTTCCACTGGTACTGCACGTCCGTACCGGCGGCCAGGTCGGCGCGCAGGTGCACCACCCGCAGCGGGCGCATGTTCTGGTCGCTGCTCACCGTCAGGCCCGCGGGCGCTTCGACAAATTTCTGTGTATTGACCGCGCAACTGACCGGCGTCAGGCTGTCCGCATCGAAGGGAATCCGCACCGTCAGATTGGCCAGATTGCGCGCGCCGACGGCCTCCACCGGCAGGGTGACGCGGCCATTGGCGGGCAGTTCGCCGGCAACCTGGAAGGGAAGCGTCGCCGGCGCAATCGGCTGCGCGGGCGCGGTGACCACCACCTGGTAGACACGCATCTGGATGCGGTTCTGCTGGCCCGGGTCCTGATATTTGAGCAGCGCGTAGGATTCAAACGCCGGTGTACCGCTGATGCGGTCGCGCAGGTCGGTGCGCAAGGCATAGAGCGCCGGCGCGGGATTGCCCAGGTTGGAGGCGGACAGCAGCGCATGCTCCCAATTGGGGCTGTACCCCGGCTGCGCGGGGACTGTCTGATGGTAGATGGTGGCATTGACAAAGTGCGCCGAATCCAGCAGCGGCTGCCCGCCGATCTCCGAACCAAGCTCGCTGGCGATGACGATCTGCGGCGGGTTCGCCGGCCAGTTGCAGAGATAGCCGGCGCTCTTCACCGGCCAGGCCACGTTGCGCGCGTCGGTGCGATACCAGGCCACTTCGAGATCGTGGCCGGCGAGGGTGCGCGTGATGCTGGGTGTGGCCTCCAGCACCGGGATGATCGGCCCGGCGCGCGTGTCGCGGGCATGGGCCGGCGGCAGCAGCCCGTCCACCGTGTTCTGCGCCACGCTCAGTTCGGCTGCGGTCGGGACGCCATCATAGGCGACGCCGGCCAGGATGTAGCCGGCTTTGCCTTCCGGGTCGGCGTGTTGGACCGTCGCCCCGGCCGCAGTGGTGAAGCGGTAGCCCAACTCTGTCCCGATCACGCAGGGCTGACCCGCCGCGTCCGGCGCCTTGCGATCCACGATGCCGGGCGTCTGCCAGTCCAGGCTCTGCACCACCGCGATCTTGAGGGTGGGATTGCCGCTGTTCTGGCTGAACTGGAGCACAGAATAGGAGGCGCCGGGCAAGTCCAGCAGCCTGCGCGTAAAGATGCCATTGGCCAGCAACGCGCCGGCCTCGGCATCCGCC
>JAPKMV010000181.1 GCA_026645635.1 Caldilineaceae bacterium | reverse complement strand
TCAACGGCGATTATCGATCTTGATACTTATCCGCAGATGGCGCAGATTGTCGCAGATGTGATCATTCAGCATCTGCGAACATCTGCGCCATCTGCGGATACGTGTGTTTGGTGGAGAGGGGTAGATCCATGAATCGACAACGTCTGTGGCGCGTGCTGGACGAGTTGCGCCGGCTGCTGCTGGTGCTCATCGGCGCAGGGATCGCGTCGTTGGGCTTCAGCCTATTCCAGGTGCCCTACAATATCGCGGCCGGCGGGCTGAGCGGCGTCGCCATTCTGATCAACCACTTCACCGGCTGGCCGATCTCGCTGATGTACCTGGTGATGAACGTCCCGCTCTTTGTGGTGGGCTTCATCTACCTGGGGCGATGGCGCTTTCTCTTCACCACCGCGCTGGCCGTGCTCATCTTTTCCTTTGCCACCGGCTGGCTCAACCAGGTGCTGCCCACCACCCTGGCGCAGTGGCCGATCACCGACAACATCCTGCTGAGTGCGATCTACGCCGGTTTGGTGGGCGGCATCGGTGGCGGGCTGGTCTACTGGGGCGGCGCAACGCTGGGCGGCACGGCGATCATCGGCCGCGTGATCCAGGTCAAGACCGGGCTGGCGCTGAGCCAGATCTATCTCTTCGTCGACGGCACGATCGTGGTGGCTGCAGGCATCATCTTCGGCTGGGAGATCGCGCTCTACGCCATGCTGACGCTGCTGCTCAGCGGCATCGCCACCGACTACGTGCTGGAGGGGCCGAGCCGCACGCGCACCGCGACGATCATCACCAGCAACCCGGAGCCGATCATCGCCGCGCTGATCCAGGAACTGGGGCGCGGGGTGAGCCATTGGGAGGCGGTGGGCGGCTTCACCGGCGCGCCGCGCACCGTGATCATGTGCACGATCTACCGGCCGCAGGTGACCGAACTGAAACGCATCGTCGCCCATCTGGACCCGGACGCGTTCGTCACCATCGGCATGACGCAGCAGGCGCTGGGGAAGGGGTTCAGCGAGCTACGCACGCAGTAAGAGGATGAGCAAAAAATAGTCAATCGTGCGGGTTGTGCAGCCTCTGGAAAGTGGTACACTGTGGATGTCCTCATTTATTGCCGACGGCAGCCGGCAAATAACACCGGGCCGCATCAGCGACCCCTATGCAAAGGAGCACAGTATGTCCCCAAGGTTCCGTTGGCTGTTTGTTGCCCTGACAGCGGCGCTGCTGCTTGTCACCTTCGATTTTGCGCATGGTCAAGATGCACCCTATCCTCATATACCCAAGACATCGCCGCTGGCCGACCGCATGCGGCAAATCGAGCGCGCCCAGCTTGCGCAGGAACTGGAGCGCAGCGCCAGCCCGCAGATCGCGCTCTACAGCGATCTCTTCACTGGTGCGGTGAGCCGCAGCGGGCCGGCCGACCCCTTCACCCCTGACAACCCGCGCGCGGCTGTCTACACCTTCACCATGCCGGCCAATGTGTCGATCCTGCTTGCCGAGGTGATGGAGACCACGGCGCTTGACCTCGATCTTTTTGTCGGTTTCGACTCCAACGGCGACGGGCTGCCAGAGTGGGGGGAAACGATCTGTTACTCGGCGATGGTGGGACAGTTGGACTGGTGCGCACTGCGCCGCCCGACTGCCGGCCCATTCTGGATCGTAGCCTACAGCTACCGTGGTTCGGACGCCGTGCTCGACGACTTTCGGATTGACATCAACGGCTTTGGCTCCGAAGTCACATATTCCTCCAGCGCAGCGCTCGATGACGGCAAGTACATTCGCATCGGGGATGTCGTTTCGTTCACGGTGAAGGTGCAGCCGCCCATGCCACGCACCACCCCCTTGAGCTACACGATCACCAGCATCCTGCCTGACGGTCTTGAGCGCGTTGCGCCGGTTCCGCCGGACACGGCGCGAGCGTCGCAAACAACATCCGAGGAATGGTCGATTGCGACGAGCGGTGAAGGAGCGCAGATCCTGTTCGAGGCTGTCGTAGAGCCTGAGGTGGCGCTGGATACCAACCTGACCACCGAACTGACCTACACCGCCGGTGATGAACGCCACGGCCGCTTGACCAGCGACCTGTACGTGATGGGCGTGGTGCTGCAAATCACCGCTACGAGCGCACCGACCGCGCCGTTGGGGTCAGCCGCACCGTTTACCGTGACGGTGACCAACCTGGGCGTAGCGCCGGCAGGAAACCTGACGGCGACAGTTGTCTTGCCGCCTGGCGCCGAACATGTCGCCGGCGGCGTGCTGGAAGGCGGGCAGGTGCACTGGCCGATCCAACTGCTGGAGGCCGGCGCCAGTGTGGATTTGCCACTCAGCCTGCGCCTGTGGGTGACGCCCGCCACCACGCAAACGGTTCAGGCGCCGACGGCGCGCATCGTCGGCGGTGAAGAAGCGGAGCCGGGCGCATGGCCCTGGCAGGTGGCGCTGTGGGACATGGGTGTCAACGAATGGTGGGGCTGCGGTGGTTCATTGATTGGCCCCTACTGGGTCTTGACTGCCGCTCACTGTGTGACTTCCGGCAGCTTCGTCGTGCCTGCCAGCAGCATCGGCGCGGCCATCGGCCGGCACCATGTGGATTCCAACGAGGGCTACGTGATTGGCGCCAGCGCGGTCTTGGTGCACCCGCTCTACGACGACTTCACCGCCGGATACGATGTGGCGCTGCTGCGCCTCACGGCGGCGGCGCCCTTGAGCGGCGCCGTGGCCTTCGTGCCGCTGGCCACCGTCGCCGATGCGCCGGCCTATGCGCCCGGTGCGCCGGCCATCACCACCGGTTGGGGCACGCGCGATTACTGGTCTTGGGACTTTCCGTCAGGGTTGTATCAGGTCGAGGTGCCGATCTACGACGACAACGCCTGTTCGGAAGCCTACGCCAGAATCTATGGCAACAACGTGATCGATGACAGCATGATCTGCGCCGGCTTGCCGGAAGGCGGCAAAGACGCGTGCCAGGGTGACAGCGGTGGGCCGCTGGTGGTGCGCGACGGCGGCAATCTGTGGCGCCAGGTTGGCATCACCAGTTGGGGCTATCGCTGCGCCTATCCCGACGCCCCGGGCATCTACAGCCGCATTCCCAAGTTTGTCGACTGGATCACGGGGGAAATGCACACAGTTCGCCTGGAAAATTACAGCGTCACCGATGGCAGCAACGCGCCCGGTCGCTCGGCCACCGGCGCCGCCGCAGCAGCAACCGTCTTCGTCGAGACGCCTTCCACCGTATGGGCGCCGCTGATCACCAGCGGCAGCGCGCCCAGTCGATAAGACTGAGCGCTGATCGACTGTGTCCGGCGCATTACAGCGTGCGCCGGACACAGCGCGCGCTGTGATGCGCCGCGCCCCTCCGTCTGCGCATCCACCGTCAGTTGTGGTACATTAGTGGTCGATGCTTGCGAACCTGGGCTGCCTGGGATGTTGCGGCATGGGTTCTTACGCCACCAGCTTTGAGATTCATGGAGGAAACTATGCAGAAGAGTTTGCGGCTAGTCAGCGCGATCATCGCCCTTTCGCTGTTGCTGGGGTCGTTTCAAAGCGCCCTGGCGGCGCCGACCTATCGACCGAATCGCACCGATCCCGCTGCAGCCCGCGCCGCGGCCCTGGCCGACAGCGGACACGTGCTCCTGTGGCAGGAGTACTTTGTGGGCGAGATTGGCTCCGCACCGACGCCGGGTGAACCATTCGACTTGACCAATCCCACCGTGGCCTGGCGCACGTTTGCGATGCCGGGAAATGCTGTGCTGTTCACCGCCAGCATCATCGACACCACGTCGCAGGATATGGACATCTACGTGGGCCGTGATCGGAACGGCGACGGCCTGCCAGACCCGGACGAGATCGAGTGCGTCGGCGCCAGTTTTGCGGCGCTGGACTCATGCACGATCGAGGACGCGGAGGCGGGCGCCTCCTGGGTGCTGCTGCACAACTACACCGGTGTAAATCCAGAGGACACCTTTGCAGTCACACTCGATGTCGTCGGGCCGATCGTGCAGATCACATCGTCGGCGCCGGCAAGCGCGGGGGCGTGGCTGCATCCGGGCGACACCGTCGAATTCACGATCGGCATTCAGCCGATCCTGCCCAACTTCACGCAATTCGAGTTCATCCTCAACAACATGCTGCCCCAGGGGCTGCGCTACGTCACCGGCTCCGGTGTGCCCGCGCCCCTGGCGGTGGTGGGCAATCAGTTGACCTGGGTGGCGCGCACCAGCGGCCAGTATGTGGCGATCCGCTACACGGCACTGGTGGAAGACAACGCGCCGATAAACACGTTGATCACGAATCCGGTTGCGTTCACCGTGCAGCCTGGCGGCGGCCCCATCCCGGAAACCGTATCGACCGATATCATTGTTTCGACCGTCAACTTGTCGATCACGGCGGCGGCTCCGGAACGTGCACCCGCCAACGGCGTCGTCCGCTATACGTTGACTGTAGCCAATTCGGGGACTGACTCGGCTCGCGATGTGCTGATCGCGGCTGTGCTCCCGCCCGGTTCGGTCCATGTCAGCGGCGGTGAACTTTTCGGTGAGTTGGTGATCTTTGAGGCGCCGGAAGTCGCCGCGCAGGGTGTCTACACGGTCGCCTTTGAGGCGACACGCAGCGGGCCACGCGGTGTGCCAGCCGAATTGCCGCCGCCCGCCCCCACGCCCGGTGACACCGTCGCGCCGCGCATCGTCGGCGGCGAGCCGGCGCAGCCGGGCGAGATCCCCTGGCAGGTGGCGCTGTGGGACATGGAGTTTGACAGTTGGTGGGGCTGTGGCGGCTCGTTGATTGCGCCGGAATGGGTGCTGACCGCCGCGCATTGTGTCACTGAGTTCATGGGCGGCGCGCTGCCGGCCGACGTTGTCGGCGCCGCGCTGGGTCGCCACCTGATCGACGGGGACGAAGGCACAACCATCGCCGCCAGTGAGGTGATCATCAACCAGGATTTCAACTTCTTCTCCTTTAACAGCGACATCGCGCTCATCCGCCTGGCGGAGCCGGCGCCGTTTGGCGGCGCCATCCAGCCGATTCTGCTGGCGGACAGCGGGGCGATGTCCCTGTACACGCCTGGCACACCGGCGCTCGTCAGCGGCTGGGGCACGCGTCAATATGGCGTGCCCGATTACCCCGATGAACTGTACAAGGTGACTGTGCCCGTCGTGGATCGCGCCACCTGTGACCAGAACTACCAGGACAACGCCGGTTACTGGCCTGGCACGATCGACGAAACAATGATCTGTGCGGGGCTGCCCGAGGGCGGCAAGGACTCTTGCCAGGGCGACAGCGGCGGCCCGATGGCCGCGCAGACCGTGGACGGGCGCTGGGTGCAGATCGGCATCGTCAGTTGGGGCGAAGGCTGCGCTGAACCGGGTCTGCCGGGCGTCTACAGCGACGTCGCGGCGCTGATGCCGTGGGTGGTGCGAGCGCAGAACACGCTGACGCTCTACGACTATGTCGCCTTCGACGACATCGACGTGCCCGGTCATCTCGCCGTTGGCGAGGCGCCGGTCTCGACGCTGATGTTGGACTCAGCCTTCCTGCCGGTGGTCACGAAGTAACTGCGGGTACACAGAGGACACAGAGGGTTCACAGAGAACAGAGAGAAGGGAGAGAAAACTAAACCCTCTGTTTTCTCTCCCTTCTCTCTGTGTATCCTCTGTGTAGGACGAGCCATCTGCTACGCAATGATCGCGGCGCGCGCCAGCAGGGCGCGTGCCGCTTTTTGATGGCGCGCTACCAGCGCCGGCAGGTCGATGTGCAGCGGCTGGCCGTCGCGCACCAGCAGCCGCCCGTTGACCAGGGCAAAATCCACCGCCACAGGATGGCAGAAGACGAGCGCGGCCAGCGGATCATGGTCCGCCGCGCCGGAATGCCAGAGCGTATCCACGGCGAAGCCTACCACATCCGCGGCCATGCCCGGCGCCAGCGCGCCGATGTCATCGCGACCCAGCACCGCCGCGCCGCCCAGCGTGGCGATCTCCAGCGCCTCGCGCGCGGTCATCGCGCGCGGGTTGCCCAGCACCCGTTGGAGCAGCAGACACTGGCGCACCTCGGCCAGGAGATGGCTGCTGTCGTTGCTGGCGCTGCCGTCCACGCCCAGGCCCACGGGCACGCCCGCGTCGCGCATGGCGCGTACCGGCGCAATGCCGCTGGCCAGCCGCATGTTGCTGCTGGGGCAGTGGGCGACGCCTGTGTGGGTGCGGGCAAAGTTGGCGATCTCTGCCTGGTTGAGATGGACGCAGTGCGCGTGCCAGACATCGTCGCCCGTCCACTGGAGTTCCTCGGCGTAGTCGCCGGGGCGATAGCCGAAGCGGGCCAGGCAGAAGGCCTCCTCGTCGGGCGTTTCGGCCAGGTGCGTGTGGAGATGGACGTTCTGCGCGCTGCCAAAGCTGCGCGCCAGCGCCGCGCTCTCCCGCATCAGCTCCGGCGTGACGCTGAAGGGGCTGCACGGCGCAATGACGACCCGGCGCATGGCGAAGCGGCCGGCGTCGTGAAAAGTCTCCACCACGCGACGGCAGTCGCGTAAAATGGCTTCCTCCGCCTCGGTGACGCGGTCGGGCGGCAGCCCGCCCTGGCTCTCGCCCAGGCTCATGCTGCCGCGTGCGCCGTGGAAGCGCACGCCGATCGGCTCTGCTGCGGCAAATTGATCGTCCAGCCGGGAGCCGTTGGGCCAGAGATAGTGATGATCGCTGGAGGTGGTGCAGCCGGACAGGAGCAGCTCGGTGAGCGCCAACTGGGTGCTGGCGAAGACATCGTCCGGGGTCAGTTCCGCCCAGATCGGGTAGAGCGTCTTGAGCCAGTCGAAGAGCACCACATCCTGCGCGGCGGGGACGGCGCGGGTGAGCGTCTGGTAGAAATGGTGGTGGGTGTTGACGAAGCCGGGCAGCACGACGCGTCCGCGCGCGTCGATCACGGTGGTGGCCGCGCTCTGC
>JAPKMV010000180.1 GCA_026645635.1 Caldilineaceae bacterium | reverse complement strand
TGCGACGGCACGATGATGGGCGCGCCGCTCGCCGGATGCAGAATGTTGTTGGTCGACATCATCAGCACGCGCGCTTCCAGCTGCGCTTCGAGCGACAGCGGCACGTGCACGGCCATCTGGTCGCCGTCGAAGTCGGCGTTGAAGGCCGCACAGGTCAGCGGGTGCAGTTGGATGGCGCTGCCTTCGATCAACACGACCTCGAAGGCCTGGATGCCCAGGCGATGGAGCGTCGGCGCGCGGTTGAGCAGCACCGGGCGCTCATGGCAGATCTCCTCCAGCACATCCCACACTTCCGGCGAGATGCGGTCGACCATGCGCTTGGCGCTCTTGATGTTGTGCGCAAAGGCATTTTCCACCAGCCGGCGCATGACGAAGGGCTTGAACAGCTCGAGCGCCATCTTCTTGGGCAGGCCGCACTGGTGCAGCTTGAGCTCGGGCCGACGACGATCACCGAGCGGCCCGAGTAGTCGACGCGCTTGCCCAGCAGGTTGCGGCGGAAGCGGCCCTGCTTGCCCTTGAGCAAGTCCGAGAGGCTCTTGAGTTTGCGCTTGCCGGAGCGGGAAACCGCGCGGCCACGGCGGCCGTTGTCCACCAGGCTGTCCACGGCTTCCTGCAACATGCGCTTCTCATTGCGCACGATGACATCGGGCGCGCCCAGTTCCATCAGCCGCTTGAGGCGGTTGTTGCGGTTGATCACGCGGCGATAGAGGTCGTTCAGATCGCTGGTGGCGAAGCGCCCGCCGTCGAGCTGCACCATCGGGCGCAGTTCAGGCGGGATCACCGGCAGCGCGGTCATGATCATCCACTCCGGGCGGTTGCCGCTCTTGCGGAAGTTCTCCACCACGCGCAGCCGCTTGGCCGCCTTCTTGCGCCGCTGCTTGCTCTTGGTGGTGCGCATCTCCCGGCGCAGTTCCTCGGACATGGCCTCCAGGTCGAGCTTGGCCACAATGTCGCGCACCGCTTCGGCGCCCATGCCGCCGGTGAAGACATTGCCCCAGCGGTCGGCCAGTTCACGGTAGCGGTTCTCCGTGAGGAGTTGCTTCTCTTCAAGCGACTTGAGGTCGTCGAGCGCCCGCTCCATCTGCACGCGCAGGTTGTCTTTCTTGGCGTCCACCTCGCCGCGGATGGTGTCGAGCTGTGCGCCCAGGTCGCGGCGCACGAAGTCGCGCTTGGCGCCGACGCGCATGCGAATGTCGGCCTTCTGCTCGTCCGACTCGACTTGCAAGGCGTCGATGCGCTGCTGCACCAGGTCGTTGACGATGCCGTCGAAATCCTTGGAGACGATCTCGCCGGCGCGCAGCACGGCCTGCTCATTGAAGGAGAGGAAGACATCCTCCGGCGCCTTTTTGCCGGCCTGGGCGTGAATCCAGGTCTGCACCTTCTGCGCTTCGGCGATCACCTGGGAGGTCTGCTCATTGATGCGGTCGTTGAGCCTGCGGATCTCCTCTTCCTCCTCGCCGTCCAGCTTGCCCAGTTCGGCCTCGATCTGGCTTTCCAGCGCGTCGACCTGATCCTGGATTTCGGCGTCCATGCGCTGCATGCGCATCTGCAGTTCCCGCTCGTGGCGCTGGATGGCGCGCGAGCGCGCGTCCTCGTTCACGTTGGTGACGATAAACTGGGCAAAGTAGAGCACCCGCTCCAGGTGGCGCGGGCTGATGTTGAGCAGCAACCCCAGCCGGCTCGGCACGCCCTTGACGTACCAGATGTGGCTGACCGGCGAGGCGAGTTCGATGTGGCCCATGCGCTCGCGGCGCACCCGGCTCGGCGCCACTTCGACGCCGCACTTGTCACAGACGATGCCTTTGTAGCGCACGCGCTTGTACTTGCCGCAGGCGCATTCCCAATCGCGCGTCGGGCCAAAGATGCGTTCGCAGAAGAGGCCGTCGCGCTCCGGGCGTAGGGTGCGATAGTTGATGGTTTCGGGCTTGGTGACTTCACCGTAGCTCCAATCCCGAATCTGTTCTGGCGAAGCCAGCGAAATGCGGATCGCGTCAAAATTCTTGACTTCCATTGTCGTCTCCCTTACTCGCCAGCCGTCTTTGTCATTGCGCCCGGCAGGTTCAGGCTGAAGCCCAACCGCGGCAAGTTGTCCGTCGTCTCTTCCTTGCCAAAGTGAATCACTTCGTTCTTCTCGTTGATCACTTCGACCGCCAGACCCAGGCTCTGCAGTTCCTTGACCAGCACACGGAAGCTCTCCGGCACGCCGGGGCTTTGGATCGGCTCACCCTTGACGATGGCCTCGTAGGTCTTCACACGGCCCGTAATGTCGTCGGACTTGACCGTGAGCATCTCCTGCAGGATGTGCGCCGCGCCGTAGGCTTCGAGCGCCCACACTTCCATTTCGCCGAAGCGCTGGCCGCCGAACTGCGCCTTGCCGCCCAGCGGCTGCTGGGTGACGAGGCTGTAGGGGCCGGTCGAGCGGGCGTGCACCTTGTCTTCGACCAGGTGATGCAGCTTAAGCATCTGCACCACGCCGATGGTCACCGGCGAGTCATAGGCGACGCCGGTCTTGCCGTCGTAGAGACGCTGTTTGCCCGTCGTCGGCAGCGGCCAGCCGGTCTCGCGGCTGAGCGCGTCGCAGGCGGCTTCCAGCGCATGACCTTCCAGCCCGTCCGGCGCGCCGCCGTGATAGCGCATCCACTCGCGCAGCGCAACGGTGCGCGCCACCATGTTGGATTCGGCCGTGGTGCGGTGCTTGCCGTAGCTCTCCGGCAGCACCTCCGCCGGGTCATAGCCGGCGCCGCGCAGCCATTCGCGCAGCACAACCTGCCGCGTATAGGAGCGATCCCGGTAGAGCCGTTCGGCGTCGTAGCCCAGCGGCTCCAGCCATTCCAGCATGTAGATGAGACGCACGTCGTCGTCGTTCTGCAGCTCGGTGGCCGGCAGTTCCATGCCCTTGACATGTTCCCATGCCTGCTGGGTCACTTCCTGCCATGCGCGCTCGATCAGCCACGCGCGCGCCATTTCGGCCTCGATCTCCTCTTCCTTGGCGCCGTCGAAAACGGGCGTCTCGGCCATGAAGCCCAGCCGCCACGCCGCCCAGCCCAGGTGCGCTTCCAGAATCTGGCCGATGTTCATACGGCCCGGCACACCCAACGGGTTGAGGATGATGTCCACCGGCGTGCCATCGTCGAGGAACGGCATGTCCTCCACCGGCACCACGCGGGAGATGACGCCCTTGTTGCCGTGACGGCCGGCCATCTTGTCGCCTTCGGTCAGGCGGCGGCGCTGCGCCACGCTCACGCGGACGATCTTCTCGACGCCGGCGGCCAGGTCGCGGTGCTCGTCGCGGTCGAAGACCTTGACATCCACCACCTTGCCGCGCTCGCCGTGGGGCAGGCGCAGCGAGGAATCCTTCACCTCGCGCGCCTTCTCGCCGAAGATGGCGCGCAGCAGCTTCTCCTCGGGCGTCATCGGTCTCGCCCTTGGGCGTGATCTTGCCGACCAGGATGTCGCCCGGCGTCACTTCGGCGCCGATGCGGATGATGCCGTCCTCGTCGAGGTCCTTGAGTGCGTCTTCGCCCACGTTGGGGATGTCGCGCGTGATCTCTTCGGGGCCGAGTTTGGTCTCGCGCGCATCGACTTCGTGCTTCTCGATGTGGATCGAGGTGTATTTGTCGTCCTGCACCAGCCGTTCGCTGACCAGGATCGCATCTTCAAAGTTGCCGCCTTCCCAGCTCAGGTACGCGACCAGCACATTCTGGCCGAGGGCCAGCTCGCCGTTCTCAGTGCTGGAGCTGTCCGCCAGCACGTCGCCGGCCTTGACCACGTCGCCCTTGAAGACGACGGGGCGTTGGTCGATGCAGGTGCTCTGGTTGGAGCGGTTGTACTTGCGCAGGGTGTAGACCCGGCGCGTGCCGTCCGCCTCTTGCACCACCACCGTGTCGCCGACCACGCTGACGACTTCGCCGTCGTGCCTGGCCGTCACCACCTGGCCGGAATCGACCGCGGCCTGGTATTCCATGCCGGTGCCGACGACGGGTGCATCGGGGCGCACCAGCGGCACGGCCTGGCGCTGCATGTTGGAACCCATCAGCGCGCGATTGGCGTCGTCGTGCTCCAGGAAGGGAATCAGCGCCGCAGAGACGCCCACGATCTGCTTGGGCGACACGTCCATGTAGCGCAACTGGTTGGTCTGGGTGAACTCGAAGGATTCCCCACGACGGGCCGACGGGCGCGGGTTGCGGAACTCGCCGACCGCGTTCACCGCCGAAGACGCCTGCGCAATGGCCGCCTGCTCGTCTTCGTCGGCGGTCAGGAAGACCACGTCGCGGCTGACATAGGGCTTGACGCGCACCGACGTAATGCCGGGCACCGCCGCAATCTTAGCCGCCAACTTCTCGTCAATCGGCGTGTTGCGCGCTGCGATCACCGCCCCGGTGGCCGGATCGGTGACATCGGCATCGAGCAGGTGGCCGACGAAGTCGCTGGTCGTCGCCGTCGGGGCCTCGCTCAGCACGCGGCGATAGGGCGTCTCGATGAAGCCGAAATCGTTGACGCGGGCAAAGGAGGCCAGCGAACCGATCAGACCGATGTTCGGACCTTCGGGCGTCTCGATCGGGCAGATGCGGCCGTAGTGGCTGAAGTGCACGTCGCGCACGTCGAAGCCGGCGCGCTCGCGGCGCAGACCGCCGGGACCCAGCGCGCTCAGGCGGCGCTTGTGGGTCAGTTCGGCCAGCGGGTTGGTCTGGTCCATGAACTGGCTCAACTGGCTGCCGCCGAAGAACTCGCGGGTCGCCGCCACGACGGGGCGGATGTTGATCAGGCTGAGCGGCGTCACCTGGTCGGGGTCGCGAATGGACATGCGCTCGCGCACGACCCGCTCCATGCGCAGCAAACCGATGCGCAGTTGATTCTGGATCAGCTCGCCCACGGTCTTGATGCGGCGGTTGCCCAGGTGGTCGATGTCGTCGGGGCGGCCTTCGCCGTTGTTGATCAAGATGATGCGCTTGATCACCGCCACCAGATCTTCGTTGGTGAGGATGCGCTCTTCCAGCGGCGTGTCCAGCCCCAGGCGGCGGTTCAGCTTATAGCGGCCCACCTTGCCCAGGTCGTAGCGACGCGACGAGAAAAAGAGATTCTGCACGAAGCTGCGGGCGTTGTCGAGCGTGGGCGGATCGCCCGGGCGCAGCTTCTTGTAGAACTCCAGCAGCGCGTCGTCGACGCCCTTGGCCACGTCGCTTGTCGGGTTGCTCGTGTTGTCACGCTCCAGCGTCGACTCGATGAAGGGGTGATCCATGTCCGTATCGACGTCGGTGAAGAGGGCGCGAATCTCGTCGTCGGTGCCAAAGCCGACGGCGCGCAGCAGCAACGTCACCGGCAGCTTGCGCTTGCGGTCAACCTTGACGCTGATAATATCGCGCTTGCTGGTCTCGAATTCCAGCCAGGCGCCGCGCGAGGGGATCATCTTGGCGCCGGCCAGGTCGCGCCCGGTGCCGCGGTCGGTCTCGACGGTGAAGTAGACGCCAGGGGAGCGAATCAACTGGCTGACGACGACGCGCTCGCTGCCGTTAATAATAAAGGTGGCGGCGTCGGTCATCAACGGGAAGTCGCCCATAAAGACTTCCTGCTCGCTGACCTCACCGGTCTCGCGGTTGAGCAGCTTGACCTTCACCCACAGCGGGGCGGCAAAGGTGATGTCGCGCTCGCGGCACTCCTCCACCGGATACTTTGGTTCGCCGAAGTAGAAATCCCCGAAGTGCAGTTCCAACGCTTTGTTGAAACTGGCGATCGGCGAAATTTCAGCGAACAATTCCTTCAATCCCTCGGTCTTGAACCAGTCAAAACTGTGGATTTGCACCTCGGTCAGCCGTGGCAGATCGAGGACCGCAGGCGTCCGGGCATAGCTTTTGCGATCAGCCCGTTGGCCATACGTGGACACATAGTTTCCGTTTGCGGATTGGCTCATGTAATCCAGCTCCTAATAATACTGTCCGTAAAATGACAATAAGACACCCAGGCAGACAGTCGTCGAAGCCGCAACGATGCGACTTTGGAGCCATCTACTCGCCGGTGTCTTGGACACGACACAATCGTCAGACGCTATTGAATTGAACCACCAATAAAAAAATCAGGTGTGGAAACAGGTCAGTTTGGACGCTCGAGCTTTCCATCATGCCTGTCATCACCTGATCACAATTCCTTTCCACCGTCCATTTACGCGCGGATCGGCCCTTGTGGGCCGATTACCGTAAACGCAGATGCTATCACGTAACGCCCGGTGCTGTCAAATCAAAATTTTCCTGAATGATCAGTTTATCCATCTTGACCTGCTTTGTCTGAAAGGCAGCTTGCATTTTCCATCAAGGCGCAGTTCAAGTTGAGGACGAACAGGGTCGCAAGGCTGGCAGTGACAGCTTTCTATGCTACAATCTTGATTTGGTAAGTTCAAGCTAGGTAAGCCGGGATAGAGAAGCAATGAATGTCCTAACTGCGCCAGACGAGATCGACGAAGGCATCGAAGCAGCAACGCCACGGATTTCGATCGTGATTCCGCTCTACAACGAAGAGGAGAGTATCCCGCGGTTGTACGATGAACTCACCAAGGCGATTGCCAACTATGGCCAGCCCGCCGAAGTGATCATCATCGACGACGGCTCGCGCGACCGCAGCTTTGCGCTGCTCAGCGACATCGCCACGCGCGACCCGCGCTTCACGATCATCCGCTTCCGGCGCAACTTCGGGCAAACGGCAGGCTTTGCCGCCGGTTTCACCCAGGCGCGCGGGGAGGTGGTGATCACGATGGATGCGGACCTGCAAAACGACCCGATGGACATTCCGCTGCTCATGGCCAAGATCGACGAGGGCTACGACATCGTCAGCGGATGGCGCAAGGACCGCCAGGATCGCTTCCTGGATCGGCGGCTGCCTTCGATGCTGGCCAACCGGCTCATCTCCAACGTGACCGACGTGCGGCTCCACGACTATGG
>JAPKMV010000017.1 GCA_026645635.1 Caldilineaceae bacterium | reverse complement strand
CGCCGCTCGTCTCGATCTGTTCCGTCAACTGCGCTGAGAAATTGCCCAGGCCGATGCCCAGCGTCACGCCCATCGCCACGAAGACGAGCATCGACAAGGAGAGGGCCACCGCGTGGACCGGGCTGGCGGGGTCGAGCGGCAAGACGCGGCCAGCCAATCTGCGCAAGGGTGGCGTCAGCAGCAGCAGCCCCAACAAAGCCGGAACGATGACGCCGGCGGAGAGCCACAAGGGCGATTCGATGGTGAAGTCGTTGAGACCAGCCTGCGCGCCCACCGTGTCGGCGAGCGCCGGATCCATCTGGAAGGCGAAGGCCGCCAGGCTCATACTCGCGGCAAAGAGCAAGGCGGCGAGATAGAGAAACACGACCAGTCCATAGGCGAAGAATTTGGCGGGGAGATTCGGCTCGTCTGTGGTGCGCTGCCGTTCAGCATAGTTGGCCAGCCACAGGATCATCACCAGCGGGAGAATGAGGAAGACGATGTTCAATACTTCCATGAGTTTAGCGGCGCCCCTTTCCTGGCGGTCGTTGAGGGTGATTGCGACAAGATCGCTCTTGTCGCTGCTTGCAGTCTACTGCATCCCGCATGGCGTCACAAACGAGGCGGCCGCCTTTGCATCACAGCGGCAATGCGCATCCCACCAAAAATCATTCGACACGCTGGCGGAAATTATGTTATGCTACGCCGCGTTCCCGGCAACGACGCAGGGGGAGACCCTGTTTGCCAATCAATGGCCGTCTTGCCCATCCCTGGGACGATAAGGAGCAGCACATGACGATGGAACCCAATGTTGCCGGCGGTGCGACCGGCGGCATCAATTTTAGCCCGGCCGTAGGGCTGACCCGCGATGCGGTCGGCGGCAGCACCCGCTCCGCGCCCGACACTGCCGCGCGCCGGCGCCGGGGTCGCGGCAAACTCAACCAGCACAACGGCGCGCCGGCCAAAGGGGATCTCTCCGTGAACAACGGCGCGACACCAGGCGCCCCTCCGCTCAGCGATTTCTACCGGGAGTTTCTGAGCCAGTTGCAACACGACCGCACCCTGCCGCCCGAATTGGTGAACGTCAACGCGCCCGACATTGCCCACATGACGCTGGAGCAACTGAGCAACTCGGAAGACGTCTACAACCGCGAGTTGAGTTGGCTCGACTTCAACTGGCGCGTGCTCCACGAGGCGATCGATGGGCGCACGCCGCCGCTGGAGCGGTTGAAATTTATCGCCATCGCCTCCAGCAACCTGGACGAGTATTTCAGCAAGCGCGTCGGCGGTCTCAAGCGCCAGCGCGCCGCGGGCATGGCCAATCTCACGCTGGACGGCTGGACGCCGGAGGTGCAACTTCGCCTCATCGCCAGCGCCACGCGGCGGATGGTCGCCGTCCAGAGCGCCTGTCTGCACGACGACATCCTGCCGACGCTGGCGCAGCACGGCATCCGCATCCTGAATTACAACGAACTCACACCGGAGCAGACCGAACGGCTGCGCTCCTTCTATCTGAAAGAAATTTATCCGATTCTGACGCCGCTGGCTGTCGATCCCGGCCATCCCTTCCCCTTTATCAGCAGCCTTAGCCTGAGCCTGGGCGTGAGCCTGCGCGACCCGGCCACAGGCGAGACGCAGTTTGCGCGCATCAAGATGCCGCCCTCGCGCCAGCGCTGGGTGCCGGTGGATGCGGCGCTGACCTTCGTGCCCCTGGAACAGATCATCATGGCGCACCTGGACACGCTCTTCAAGGGCATGGAGGTGCTGGCGGTCTATCCCTTCCGCGTGACGCGCAACGCCGACATCGCCCGCAACGAGGAAGAGGCCGACGATCTGCTGGAGATGATCAACGAAGAACTGCGCGAGCGCCGCTTTGCGCCGGTGGTGCGGCTGGAGGTGGACGACCGTATGCCCGCGGACATGCTGGCGCTCTTGCAGAACCAGCTTCACCTGGACAGCGACGATGTCTACCATGTGCGCGGGCTGCTGCGCCAGGCCGACCTCTTTGGCCTGGGCGACATCAACCTGCCCCATCTGAAGTACGAACCGTGGACGCCGCTGACACCCTCGCGGCTGGTGGGCATAAGCAGCAAGGGACGCCCCGGCGAGCTGTTCAACACCATCCGCCAGGGCGACCTGATCGTGCACCATCCCTACTACAGCTTCCAGTCGAGCACGCAGCTTTTCGTGGAAGCCGCCGCCCGCGACAGCCAGGTGCTGGCCATCAAGCAGACGCTCTACCGCACCAGCGACAACTCGCAGATCATCGCCGCGCTGATCCAGGCCGCAGAGGCGGGCAAGCAGGTGGCCGTGCTGGTGGAGGTGAAGGCACGCTTCGACGAGGCCAAGAACATCGAGTGGGCGCGCAAGCTGGAGGAGGCGGGCTGCCATGTCGCCTACGGGCTGGTCGGGCTGAAAACTCACTGCAAGGTGTCGATGGCCGTGCGCCAGGAGGAGGACGGGCTGCGCGCCTACTATCACATCGGCACCGGCAACTACAACGCCAAGACCGCCGGCATCTACACCGACCTGGGCTTCTTCAGTTGCAACCCGGAGATCGGCGCCGACCTGATGGATCTCTTCAACTATCTCACGGGCTACAGCTACCAGAGCGACTACCGCAAGCTGCTGGTGGCGCCCATCAACATGCGCGACCGCTTCTTGCAGTTGATCGACAACGAGATCAGCCTGGCGCTCAGTGGGCGGCAGGGCAAGATCGTCGCCAAGATGAACGCGCTGGAAGACCCGGTGATCGTGCGACGGCTCTACGAGGCGAGCCAGGCCGGCGTCACCATCGACCTGATCGTGCGCGGCAACTGCCGTCTGCGCCCGGGCATCCCTGGCGTGAGCGAGAACATCCGCATCATCAGCATCATCGGGCGCTTCCTGGAACACTCGCGCATCTTCTATTTTCACAACAATGGCGCGCCACTCTTCTACATCGGCAGCGCCGACTGGATGCGCCGCAACCTGAGCGCGCGCGTCGAGGCCGCCGTGCCCATCGA
Organism: Caldilineaceae bacterium; assembly: GCA_026645635.1. Taxonomy (GTDB): domain Bacteria; phylum Chloroflexota; class Anaerolineae; order Caldilineales; family Caldilineaceae; genus Fredericiella. The sequence continues at coordinate 12,726 of JAPKMV010000017.1, read as the reverse complement.
AGACCCGCGGCTGCAGGAATATCTCTGGTTTATCTTGCAGAGTTCGCTCAACGACCAGCGCCACGCCTGGGAGATGCAGCCGGACGGTCGCTATCGCCAGCGCCACCCGGCCGTGGGCGACGGGGTGCTCCAGAGCGGCGGCGTGCAGAATTACTTGATGCAGTACACGCGCATGACCACCAGCGGCCAGGGCGTGTGAAGAATAGACCGCGGATTTAGCGGATTCTCGCGGATTTTTGTTTTATCCGCGCAAATCCGCCGCATCCGCCTAATCCGCGGTCTATTGGCTCTCCTACCCCAGCATCTCCTCGATCGCCGCGCGCTCCTCCAAGAGTTCCTCGCCCGTCGCTTTGATCATCTGCCGGTCGAAGTCGCTCAGTTCCAGCCCCTCGACGATCTGGTAGACGCCGTTCTTGACTGTGACCGGGTAGCCGAAGATGACGCCTTCCGGCGCGCCGTAGGCGCCGGTGCTGGGAATGGCCATGCTCACCCAGTCGCCCTCCGGCGTGCCGTTGTGCCAGTTCTGCACGTGGTTGATCGCGGCGTTGGCCGCGCTGGCCGCGCTGCTCTGCCCGCGCGCTTCGATGATCGCTGCGCCGCGCTTCTGCACCGCGGGGATGAAGCTGCCCTTGATCCAGGCGTCGTCGTCGATGACGCTGGCCGCCGGCTGCCCGTTGATCTCGGCGTGATAGGCATCGGGATATTGCGTGGCGCTGTGGTTGCCCCAGATCGTCACCTTCTTGACTGCGGTCACCGGTACGCCGGCCTTGTCCGCGAGTTGATAGCGGGCGCGGTTGTGGTCGAGGCGGGTCATGGCGGTGAAGCGTTCCGCCGGCACGTCCGGCGCGCTGCGCATGGCGATGAGCGCATTGGTGTTGGCCGGGTTGCCCACCACCAGCACGCGGATGTCGTCCGCGGCGTTGTCGTTGATCGCCTTGCCCTGCACGGTGAAGATGGCGCCGTTGGCGCTGAGCAGGTCCTTGCGCTCCATGCCCTTGCTGCGCGGGCGCGCGCCCACCAGCAGCGCCCAGTTGGCGCCGGCGAAGGCGCGGTTCGGGTCGTCGGTCAGCACCAGGTCGCTCAGCAGCGGGAAGGCGCAGTCCACCAGTTCCATGGCCACACCGTCCAGCGCCTTCAGCGCCGGCGTGATCTCCAACAGTTGCAGGATCACCGGCTGGTCGGGGCCGAACAGGTCGCCGTTGGCGATGCGGAAGATCAGGGCGTAGCCAATGTTGCCTGCTGCACCGGTAACGGTGACGCGCACAGGTGTCTTCATTTTTTGTCTCCTTTGATCAACATGAAGGAACACATCATCGAAAACGATAGTGATTGAGAGGAACGGTGTACTTGGGGTGCACGTTCCTTTTGTGTAGAATCTCCAAGATACTCTATTTTAGATGTGTAGCATACCGTCAAGAGGGTGTTTTGAGCAATTCCATCGGCTCACAGCGACGCATTGGAAAGCATCGAAAGGAAGTGAAATCGACATGAAATCTGTAAAACGGTTCGCCTTTTCCGCCGACCGGCGGCGGGCGTTTGCACATGGCGCGCTGCTGCTGGCAACGCTGCTGGCCTTGCTGCCCGCGGCCGGCGTCCCGCAGGTGGCAGCCGCGCAGGGACGCAGCATCACATCGCCGGGCGCGGTCAGCGCCGACGCTTCGGAGGAGATCGTCTACATCGACTCCAATGGCGTTATCCGCGTGCTGGACACCCAGTTCTCCGAGCATGAAGTCAAGTGGGTCAGCCCGGATGGCGGCTGGCGCGATTTTGCCCTGGGCGACTTCAACAACGACGGCGACATGGAGATCGTCGCGGTGCGGGGCACGGACTCCACCGCGTTCGTCGCGGTCTTCGACCCGGTGGTGACCCAGGGCGAAGTGCCGCCCGGCAACCTCATCAACGGCATTCCCTGGAAGGAGCTTTGGCGCGTCCAGATGCCCCAACGCCCGCAGACGGTCGTCGCGGGCAACTTCGACCCTGGCGTGGCCGGCGATGAGTTCGCCGTGATCCGCGACTCCAGCAACGCGGAGGACCCGGAAGACGACGACCCGCGGCGCATCGTCATCTACAAGCAGAACAGCCCCAGCGGCGACGGCACCAGTTGGGTCGAACATTTCGCCCGCAACTTCAGCGCCAACTGGGAATTTGCCAACATGGGCGACTGGAACAACAACGGCAGCGATGAGATCATCCTCATCGACAACGAGAGCGGCAAGATCGAAGTCTACCAGCCCGACCAGGGCTTCCGGCGCATCGCCGAAGTGGGCGGCCGCTACAACAAGTACGCGATCATCGCCAATTACGTGGGCGGCGGCAACAACGAATTGCTCAACTTCCGCGATGTGGACCCGCCCAACCAGTCCTTCCAGGTCTGCAACATCTTCGTCAACAGCAGCATCGACCCGGACTGCATGGCCAGCCTCGGCTCGGCCTTCTCCAGCGCCAACCGCGGGCCGCGCGTCGCGGCTGCGGGCGATGTCAACGGCTCTGGCGACGAGGAAGCCTTCATGATCTTCACCCGGCGCACACCGCCGATGCTGTTGGGCCGCGGCACAGGCGGCGACAACATCATCACCGAATTCAACAACGGCATCGATCTGAACGCCGCCGACGAGTTCGAGGCGATCGCGATGGGCGACATCGACGGCGACGGCCGCGACGAGGTCATCCTGGCCGGCAAGAGCCGCATCATGTGGTACCCGGAGGCGCACAACTCGGCCAGCACCACCTCGTTCACCGTGGCGACCAACAAGCGCAGCCTGGCCACCGGCGACCTGGACCGCAACGGCTTCAACGCCGGCCCGCAGTTTGGCGCCAGCGTCAGCACCATCGACACCACGGTGGACTTCAGCTTCACCAAGCAGGGCACGTTCACGCTGCAGAACATCAACACCGATGCCGCCGTGCCCTTCGAGATCGCGCTGGAAGGCACCGCCTACACCTGGTTGAGCGTCTTCCCCTCCTCTGGCTTTGCGCCGGGCGAGAACAGCCAGCCCATCGAGATCAACTATGTGATCAACGGTGGGGCGATGATGCCCAACCAGACCTACAACTCCGCCTTCCTGATCTCCAGCCCAGACCCGGCGGTGACGAGCGAACTGCGCATCCCGATCAAGGTGACGGTGACGACGCCGCCGCTGCGCGCTGAGCCTGCCGCGCCGACGGCCGTCTACTTCCCCTGCCAGGATCCGCTGAATCCGAAGCAGATCGCCGTGCAGCTCACCGGCATCCCTGGCCGCCGCTTCTCGGCGCTGGTGACCGACATCAGCGCGGCGCGGGCTGCAGGGCTGACCGGCAGCTTCTACATCGGCGAAGTGACCGACACCGGCGCGCTGCGTCTGCGCGACGCCGCAGGCAAGCAGGTGGAGGTTGACTTCCCGGCCGCGCGCGAACTGATGGCTGCGGACACCGTGAACTGGCCGAGCAGCGTGCCGTGGATCACCGCGGTCTCGTCGGTGACCAACACGGTGCCTACGGCCATGACCATCACCGTGGACCCGGCGCAGCGCACCCAGGACTTCCAGCAGGCGGTGCTGGTCTTGCTCGCGGCGTCCTACGCGGATGACAACGACCTGGTCGCTCAGCCTTACTGGGTCACGCTCAACTGCGCCAGCAACGCATCCTTCCTGCCGCTGGTCAATCGGCGGTGAGTAAAGGTGAGAGGGTGAGGGGGATGAGAAACACCCTCTCACCCCCTCACCCTCTTCACCCTCTCACCATGCCCTTGCGCCAACATCGTCACAACGTTTGACGTTCTGCTGGCGAACAGCTACACTGCAATTCACTTTATCAACCGGTTTCTGGGAAGCAAGATATGCTCTCGAAGTATGGGCGTGGGTGGATTGCGGCGCCGCTGAATCAAATCGCACAGTGGCTGGAACAGACCGGCATCACCCCGAATGCACTCACGTTGATTGGATTTGCGCTGACCGTGGCCGTGGCTGTGGTGTTGGCCCTGGGACAGTTGCTCGTCGGCGGTCTGCTGTTGATCGTTGCCGCCCTCTTCGACACCCTCGACGGCGCCCTGGCCCGTCACGCCGGACTGACCACCCGCTTTGGCGCCTTCTTCGACAGCACGATGGATCGCTATTCCGAAGCGGTGACCCTGGTGGCGCTCATCTACTTCTACAGCGCCCAGCCCGATGGTCGCCCGGCCGTGCTGCTCCTGGCCGCCACGCTGGTGGGGTCGCTGATGGTGAGCTACACCCGCGCACGCGCCGAGGGATTGGGCATCGAGTGCAAAGAAGGATTCTTTCAGCGCACGGAGCGCATCGTCGTCCTCATCATCGGGTTGGTGACGGGTTGGATGCTGCCGGTGTTGGCGGTGCTGGCCGTGCTGACCAATGTGACGGCCATTCAGCGCATCGTCAGCGTCTACCAAAAGACAAAGCCCTGACGCCGACTGATTCGGGCCGAGGGCGTTGGCTGGTCGAGATACACCAAAGCAACATCGATTGATCATGCAGCGCAGCCAACATCATCGTCAAAATGAGGTTCAAGCCTATCTCCGTCACCACTGGTTGCGGCCATCGCTGCCACAGCCAACTTCCCCTGGTGCGGCGCCTGCCCTGCCGCAATTTTTCTCGTCCAACAAAATCGAACGTAATTTTTTCGAGTCAGCAGCGTCATCATGAGTAAGCGGCAAACGTACAGTAGCCTGCCCGTCGATGAAACGGCGGCGATGAGCGAAGCCGACGAGGCGCAGTTGCTGGCTGCCGCCCTCGAATTCAATGAAGTGGCGCTGAGTGAGTTGTATGATCGCTATGAAGCGAAAATCTACCACTACATTTATCGTCGCTGTGGCGAACAGGCATTGGCCGAGGATTTGACTGCGCAAGTCTTCTTGAAAATGCTGGAGTCGATTCGTGACGGGAAATCCTGGCATAGTTCGTTTTCGGGCTGGCTTTATCGAATTGCACACAATCTTGTGATCGACCAATATCGTCGGCGCGACCGGCAACCGTCCGTGAACATCGACGACGCACCGCCGACTGCGTCCGATCTTGAAGATCCGGTGGAAACGGCGCAAATGAACATCGACGCCGAACGGCTCCGTGCGGCTATCGGCCGCTTGACGGATGAACAATCAGAAGTAGTTAGCTTGCGCTTTCTCGAAGGGTATAGCATCGCCGAAGTCGCAGCCATGGTAGGGCGCAGTGAGGGCGCAATCAAAGCGCTCCAGTACCGCGCCGTGGCTGCATTGCGCTCACTCCTGTACGATGAGATGCGTTAACATGCGGCAGCACTGGGAGAACGTGCGAAACTGATGAGTATGGAAGATATTTTTGCCGAGGCGGTCGAACGGCTCGAAAGAGGCGAGCCGCTTGATGAAATACTGGCATCCTATCCAGAAGCGGTCCGCGCCGAACTGGCCGCACTGCTGCTGGTGGTCGAGGATGTGATCGATCTGGCGCTGGAAGCCGCGCCCACCCCCTCCCCTGTGCGGCGCCTGGATGCCCGCACGCAGTTCATGCAGACCATTGTCGAGATGAAGGCGGCGCACACACCGGTCGCCGTCGCGCCAGAGCCGGCGCCGGCGCCGATTGCACCGCCGGTTGCGCCGCCGCCCAAGTCACTGCCACCGCCGCAGCCCAGCCTGCTCGACAAGCTGCGCACCTGGCTGCAAGGGTGGCAGGAAACCCCGTTCGGCGCCTTTGCGTTCAATTTGGCCCCTCTCGCCGCGCTGCTGCTGGCCGCTTATCTCGCGACCGCGTGGATGGCATCCACTGCCCAGGCGGCGGTGCCGGGCGATCCAGCCTATCGCATCAAGGAGTGGGCGCGCGAGACCAACACCGAGTTGGCAACGCCGGAAGAACGCAGCGAACTCCAGCGCAGAAATGACGCGGAGATCCAGCGGGAAATGGAATTGGTGGCGACGCGCGCCGCCAACCTGGAGAGCGTGGCGCCGCGCTCCACGCTCAGGCTGCAGTTCCGCGGCATGGATGGACGCATCTTTCTGATCGGCCCGCTGCGGGTGCTGCCCAACTATCAACCCGACCGCCAGGCCGACATCGTGGAGGCGTTGACCATCGAAGGCGATCTACAGGTCGGTGTGCCGGTGGAACTGGAATACCAGATTCTGCCGGGCAATCCGGGGCTGGTGCAGGGGATCGCCATCCGCGTGCTCGGCGCGCCGGAGCCAACCCCGGAGCAGATCGCAACGCCCACGATTGTACCTACGAATGATGGGACTGGCTGTCAGGTCATGGTCATTCCTGGCTGGGAGCCGCTCGCGATCTTCCCCGGCATGAAAGTCACCGACATCGCCAGCCGTGCGGGCATCTCCATTTTTGATCTGATGGCCGTCAACTGTCTCGAAGAGCAGGTGTTCACCAGCCGCGGCATGATCCTGGTGCCGGAAAACTATTACATCAAGGTCACGCCTACGTCGATGCCCACCGCGGCGCCGCCTGTCTATCGCCCGCCGGCCGCGCCCACCGCAACACCGACGCGCCGCCCGACGCGCACACCTGCGCCCACGGCCACCGCGCCGGAAGAGTCAACGCCGGACGCCACGGCCACGGGGGAGATGCCCGACGCACCGACTGCAACGCCCACAGACGCGCCGGTCGATCCATCCGCGCCGATCATCGAACCTACGGCAACACCGACTCAAGCTGCGACGGACGCGCCAACGGATGCCCCGACGGCCGTCCCGACGGCTGGGGCGACGGACTCGCCCACAGCAGCGCCAACAGCCGAAGCTACTGCCGAACCTACTGCCGAACCAACGGCCGCGCCCACGGAAGCCCCGACCGAGGCGCCGAGCGCAACACCGACACAAGAGTCATCGGATGCTGCGGAGGAGGCGCCAACGGCTGCGATCAACGCTCGACCAACGGCAACGGCCGAAGAAGTCGCCACGGCCACCAAAGCGCCGCCCACGCCGGAGCCACCGCCGACGGCGACCCGAACGCCGCCCACGGCTACGCCAGAGCCGCGCCCCACGGATCCGCCGCCGCGTCCTACAGACCCGCCGCCACCGCCGCCCACAGATCCACCGCCGCCGCCGCCGGAGCCGACCAGCCCGCCGCCTGACGCTGGCGGCGAGGGGGGTGGCGGAGAGGGTGGCGAAGGTGGGAACAATCCTGCCAGCGGTGCGAGTTTCCAGCGACAGCCGGACGCGGCTTGAGCCGATTTCGCCGCCGCTCCCCAAGAGTATCTCCCCGCTTGTCCGTCCAGTTTGACCGATCCCGCTTGCGCGCGGTACACTACGCAATACTGTGCGCCTGGTGGGGGGTTTGCTCATCCTGGAACCGCCCCGGGGGCGCATCATTTTTGTCTAGTCATTTGGGGCGGACTCATGTTTGAGAGCCTTACCGACAAACTGCAAAGTGTCTTTGACCGCCTTGCCAGCAAAGGCAAGTTGACCGAGGGCGATGTCAACACCGCCATGCGCGAAGTGCGTCTGGCGCTGCTCGAAGCCGACGTCAACTACAAGGTCGTCAAAGAGTTCGTCGAGAAGGTCAAGGCGCGCGCCATCGGCGCGGAGGTGATGCAAAGCCTCACCCCGGCGCAAACGGTGGTCAAGATTGTGCACGAAGAGTTGATCGAGTTGCTGGGCAAGCCGGCGCCGCTCAACACTTCGGGACAACCGCCTACCGTGATCATGCTCGTCGGGCTGCAGGGTGCGGGCAAGACGACGATGGCTGCCAAGCTGGCGCTGCGGCTGCGCAAGAACGGACAGCGCCCACTGTTGGTGGCCGCGGACATCTATCGCCCGGCTGCGATCAAGCAGTTGGAGGTGCTGGGCAAGCAGGTCGATGTGCCGGTGCACAGCGAGGGCACGAGCCTGCCCGCTTCGACGATTGCCAAGAACGCCATCAAGCTGGCGCGCGAGAAAGCCTACACCATCGTCATCATCGACACGGCGGGCCGTTTGCAGATCGACGACGCGCTGATGCAGGAGTTGGAGCAGGTGCGCATGGTCGCGCGCCCGGCGGACATTCTGCTGGTGGTTGACGCCATGACCGGCCAGGAAGCCGTCAACGTGGCCGAGGGCTTCAACACCCGCGTGCCGCTCACCGGCCTGGTGATGACCAAGATCGACGGCGACGCCCGCGGCGGCGCGGCCTTGAGCGTGCGCCAGGTCACCGGCGTGCCGATCAAGTTCCTCGGCACCGGCGAAAAGCTGGCCGACCTGGAACCGTTCGAGCCGGAGCGGCTGGCCGGGCGCATCCTGGGCATGGGCGATGTGCTGACGCTGATCGAGCGGGCACAGGAGAACATCTCCGAAGCCGATGCGATGGCGATGGAGCGCAAGCTCACCGAGGGCAACTTCGACTTCGAGGACTTTCTGGATCAGCTCAAGCAGATCAAGAAACTTGGCCCGCTCAACGATCTGCTCAAGATGATCCCGGGCGTCAACCGCATGGCCAAGGAGCTTGACCCGCAGTTGGCGCAGGACGGTCTCAAACGGACTGAGGCGATCATCAACAGCATGACGTTGGCGGAACGGCGCAATCCAGACCTGCTCAACGCCAGCCGGCGCCGCCGCATCGCCGCTGGCAGCGGCACCACCGTGCAGGATGTGAATACGCTCGTCAAGCAGTTCCGGGATATGCAGAAGCTCATGAAGCAGATGGGCATCATGGGCAACAGCAAGAAAAAGAAACAAAAAGGCAAACAAGGCAAAATGCCCAATATGCCCGCACGCGGCATGGGCGAGATGCTTCCGTCGAACTTTATGGATATGTTTAAGAATTGATCTTGCAAGGAGATAGCTAGACCGTGGTCCGAATTCGCCTGCGCCGCATGGGCGCAAAAAAGAACGCCTTCTACCGCATCGTTGTGTCCGACAAGCGCTCCCCGCGCGACGGCCGCTTCATCGAAACCATCGGCACGTACAACCCCAACACGCAGCCGGAGACCGTGAACCTGGAAACAGCGCGCGCCATCCACTGGTTGCAGATGGGCGCCCAGCCGAGCGACGGCGTCGTGCGCATCCTGCGCCGCGCCAACCTGATCGACGAGAAGGGCGCGCCGGTTGCCCCGGTCAGCGCTGAGGTTGCCGCACCAGAGGCTGTTGCCGCACCAAGTGCGGTCGCCGCACCAGGTGCGGTTGCCGCCTGAAGTCACTGCACAAGAGGGCACGCTGGCAATGGAAGAACTGATCCGTTTCTTGGCAAACTCTCTGGTCGAACAGCCCGACCAGGTGAACGTCTACACCAAAGAGACGCGGCGCGAGACCATCATCAAGCTGCGAGTCGCGCAGGGAGACGTGGGCCGCGTGGTGGGGCGCAGCGGCCGCGTTGCCAACGCGATGCGCTCGCTGCTCGATGTGGCGGCGCGCCACCACAAGAAACCGGTGCTGCTCGAAATCGACTGACGCCGTGGGCGCGCCGTTGCAAGTGTGGCGCCGCTGGCGCATATTCTGCGCGCGGTGGCAGCGCAGCGCAATCTGATATCAGGGCCGGGCTGCGACGCGCTCAACATGAGTGGCGTGCGCCCGGCTCGTTTTTTGTGTGCACACGATGACAAAGCAAACAAAACGCACTTCACAGCGCGCCGCACCGGCGCAAGTCTATTACATGCGCAACCAGCCCGTGATGGTGCCGGCCGGCTGCATCGCCGTCGGCCACATCATCGGTGTGCACGGGCTGCGCGGCGAGGTGAAGGTCGAGCTGTACACCGACTTCCCCGAACGCTTTGTCCCCGGCGCCGTGCTGTTGGTCGGCGAGGAGTTGGACGAAGAGACGATCGAGCAGGTGCGCGAACACAAGAGCAACCTGCTGGTCAAATTCGCCGGCTGCACGAACCGCACCGACGCCGAAGCGCTGCGCAATCGCTGGCTTTTCGTCGATGAGGCCGACGCCGCGCAGCTCGAAGAAGGCGTCTACTGGATCCACGACATCATCGGACTGGAGGTGTTCACCGAGCAGGGCGAAGCGGTGGGACGCATCACCGATGTGTTGGCGACAGGCTCCAATGATGTCTATGTCGTAGCCCCGACCGGCGCTTTCAACCGCGGGCGCGAGGTGCTGCTGCCCGCCCTGGACGACGTGATCCTGACCGTCGCACTGGAACAGGGGCGCATGGTCGTCCGTTTGCCCGACGGTTTGCTGGATGAGTGAACGCATCTGCTATGGGCGACAACGCAATCGATCCCACTGCCTACTGGATTGCCTTCAATAAGGTCGTTGGCATTGGGCCGGCGCGGCTGCGTGCGCTGCTCGACGTGTGCGGCGACATTACCGCCGCCTGGTCTGCCTCCATTGCGGCGATGCAGGAGGCGCGCCTCGACCGCCGCAGCATGGAAAACCTGCTCGAAGCGCGGCGCACGGTCAACCCCGAACGCGAATGGGCGCGCACCCAGCAAGCCGGCATTCACGTCTACACCTGGGATTCGCCCGATTATCCAGCCAACCTGGCCAATATCGACCAACCGCCGCCGGTGCTCTATGCTCGCGGTCGCCTGACCAGCCAGGATGAGTGGGCGGTGGCGCTGGTGGGCACGCGGCGCGCCTCGGCCTATGGCCGCGAGGTGGCGCAGGTGCTGGCGACCGAACTGGCGCGCAACGGCATCACCGTGGTGAGCGGGCTGGCGTTGGGCATCGACACCGTGGCGCATCGCGCGGCGGTGGATGCCGGCGGGCGCACGTTGGCGGTGCTGGGCAGCGGCGTCGACCAGATCTACCCGCCGCAGAATCGCGGGCTGGCCACGGCCGTCGTCGGCCAGGGCGCGCTGCTCAGCGACTACCCGGTGGGCACGCGGCCGGAGGCGGGCAACTTCCCCCCGCGCAACCGCATCATCAGCGGGCTGAGCCGCGGGGTTGTCATCATCGAAGCCAGCGACAAGAGCGGCGCGCTGATCACGGCCCGCTTTGCCGCGGAGCAGGGGCGCGAGGTCTTTGCCGTGCCGGGCAGCATCCTGCACCCCGGCAGCGCCGGCTGCAACGCGCTGATCCGCGACGGCGCCACACCGCTGCTGTCGGTGGACGATCTGCTCGAAACCCTCAACCTGTCGCGCCTTACGGAGCAGATCGATGTGCGGCAGAGCGTGCCTGCGGACCCGCAGGAGCAGAAGCTGCTGGGATGTCTCTCCAGCCAGCCCAGCCACATCGACGACATCGTGCGCGCTTCGACGTTGGAACCTGCCCAGGTCAGCAGCCTGTTGGCGGTGATGGAATTGAAAGGACTGGTGCGCCAGGTGGGCGCCCTGCAATATGTGCGGGCATAAGGCCAGGTAAACTCAAGCAGGTCTGTCCAAAGGAGTTTGACTCATGTATGCTGCAATTCTTGCGGGCGGGGTCGGAACACGGCTTTGGCCGCGCAGCCGCCAGGATCGCCCCAAACAGTTCACCGATATCACCGGCACGGGCGTCACCATGATCCAGGCGACCGCCGAGCGGTTGGCGGGACTGATGCCGACGAACCATCTCTTTGTGCTTACCGGCGGCGCCTATGCCGGGCTGGCGACTGAGCAGTTGCCGGAAGTGCCCCCCCGTCAGATCATCGTCGAGCCAAGCGGACGCAACACGGCGCCGGCCATCGGCCTGGCCTGTGTGCACCTGGCGCAGCACGACCCCACCGCAGTGATCGCGATTTTGCCCGCCGACCACATCATCCCTGACGGGGCGGCGCTGCGTGCGGCGCTGCGCCGGGCCGCCAACGTGGCGCGCGAGGGCTATCTGGTGACGCTGGGCATCCAGCCGACCTTTCCTCACACCGGCTACGGCTACATCAAGCGCAGCGCGCTGATCGACGATGTCGATGGGCTGCCCGCGTTCCGCGTCGAACGCTTCCTGGAAAAACCCAATCGTTCGTTGGCGGAGACGTTTGTGGCCGAGGGCGGCTACTACTGGAACGGCGGCATTTTCATCAGCCGCGTCGATCGCCTGTTAGCCGAGTTTGAATCACAGACGCCGGAGATGTACGCGGCGCTGGAACGCATCGGCGCCGCGATCGGTGCACCCGACGAAGAGGCGGTGTTGGCCGCTGAGTGGGAAACGTTGCCGAGCATCAGCATCGACTATGCCATCATGGAACGCGCCCAACGGGTGGCCGTCGTGCCGCTCAACGCCGGCTGGAGCGACGTCGGCAGTTGGGATGCGCTGGAGACGGTGCTCAACAAAGACGACGCGGGCAACAGTATTGCGAAGGGCGATGTGCTGCTGTTGGACAGTCACGACAACATCGTATACAGTGACAAGCGCATCGTTGCCCTGGTCAATGTCAACAACCTGGTCGTGGTCGAGACAGAGGACACGCTGCTGATCGGCGACAAAGGCCAGATGCAGCGGGTGAAGGATGTGGTCGAACAACTGCGGGCGGAGGGCCGAACCGAACTGCTGTAAAGGAGGCGTGAGCGATGACATCGCAGCCACTGTGGGAGCAAATCAAATCGGCGCGCATTAGCCGCGGTGGGTTGATCGGCCTGACGGCCGGTATTCTTCTCGGCCTGGTTTTGGGGCTACTGATTGGCTGGGTCTGGTGGCCAGTGGAGTGGCAGAACGGCGACGGCGCAGTGACCGTCGCCGAGGCAGAGTATATGTCGCTGGTGGCCGACGCCTATCAAGGCGCGGGCGGCGCGCCCGGCGGGGTGGAACTCGCCCGGGCGCGGCTGGCGCAGATGAACCTGGCCGCGGCCGAAGATTTTCTGGCTGCGACCGAGTACTTTGCCGCCCAGCCGGGACGGAGCGACCAGGTGCGCAACCTGGTGACGCTCTCCATCGCGCTGGGGACGCCACTGGACGTAGCCGCCAATCCTGCCCTGGCGGAGGCGAT
>JAPKMV010000179.1 GCA_026645635.1 Caldilineaceae bacterium | reverse complement strand
TGCGGATGTGGCCGCCATCGACGGCGCGATCGAGGCGCGGCTGGCCGCAGCCGTCACCGGGGCGCTGGCAGCCGATTCCATGACGCTGGTTGCGTTTCAGGAGCGCGCGCGATGGCGCCCCGCCTGACCTACGTGGAAAGCCTGCGCCAGGCGCTCCACGCCATCCTCGCCGCTGACCCGCAGGCGCTCGTGCTGGGTGAGGATATCCTCGACCCCTACGGCGGCGCGTTCAAGGTCACACAGGGGCTATCGACCCGCTTCCCCGACCGCGTCTTCACTACGCCGATCAGCGAAGCGGCGATTGTCGGCATGAGCGTCGGGCTGGCGCTGCGCGGCTTCCATCCGATTGCTGAAATCATGTTTGGCGACTTTTTGGCGCTGGCTGCCGACCAACTGATCAACCACGCCGCCAAATACCCGGCTATGTATAACGGTCAGGTCACCGCGCCGTTGGTGGTGCGCACGCCGATGGGCGGCGGTCGCGGCTACGGCCCCACCCACAGCCAGTCTATCGAACGGCTCTTCTTCGGCACCCCGCATTTGAAACTGGTGGCAGCTTCGCATCTCCATGACGCTGGTGCACTGTTGCAGCAGGCGACCGCCGATCCTGAGCCGGTGATCTTTGTCGAGAATAAACTGCTCTACCCGCTGCCCCTGCTGTTGGATGCGCAGCCCGACGGACTCTGGCGAGCGACAACGGATGGCGCCAACGGCTATCCTACGGTGACGCTGCGCAACGCCGCCAGCAACCTGACGCCGGACGTGACCATCGTCGCCTATGGCGGCATGAGCCGGCTGCTGGCTCCCCTCCTGGCGCAGCTTGCGACTGAGGAAATCCGCGTCATTGCGTGTTTGCCCGGCTGCATCAGCCCGCTGGACATGGCGCCTGTGGTACGGTGCGCTACGGAGAGCGGCCGCGTCCTCGTGCTGGAAGAGAGTCAGGCGGCGTTTGGCTGGGGTGCGGAAGTAGCTGCGCAACTCCACAGCCAGCTTGGGCCGCGGCTGGTGACGCCGGTGCGGCGGCTCGGCGCTGCGCCCACGGTGATCCCGGCGGCGCGTGCGCTGGAGGAACAGGTGCTGCCGTCCGCGGCGTCGATCACGGCGGCGGTGCTTGACCTGCTGCGTGCGTGATGAGAGGCGAGGGGCGAGTGGGGGCTGAACATGAATAACGTGCGTTACATTGCCTTTCTGCGCGCCATCAATGTCGGCGGCCATACGGTGAAGATGGACGAGCTGCGCCGGCATTTTATCGGCTTCGGCTTCACTGAGGTGGAGACATTCATCGCCAGCGGCAACGTGATCTTCTCCGCCGTGGAGCAACCGACGGCAGAGATGGAGGCGCGCATCGCCGCCGGGCTGCATGAGGCGCTGGGCTATCCTGTCGCCACCTTCATCCGCACGGACGCCGAATTGGCGCGCGTCGCCGCGCACCAGTCCTTTGCCCCGGACGCGCTGGCCGCGGCGCAGGCGCTCAACATCGCGTTCCTGGCGCAGCCGCTCGACCAGGCTGCGACGCAGAAGGTGTTGACGCTCAAGACAGAGATCGACGACTTCGCTGTCCACGGGCGCGAGGTCTACTGGCTCTGCCGCCGCAAGCAGAGCGAATCGACCTTCTCCAATGTCGTTTTCGAGAAGAAACTCGGTGTGCAAGCGACTTTTCGCGGCGCCAGCACGGTCAGGAAATTGGCCGCCAAATACGCCGCCCATCTCGTTGAGAGGTCAGCATGAGTGCGTTCATTCCCATCATCGTGCCGCAGTCCGGGCCGAACGACGTCACCGCCACACTGACGGAGTGGAGCAAGCCTCGCGGCCACTGGGTCAACCGAGGTGAGGTCGTCGCCGTCGCGGAAACCACCAAAAGCGTCTTCGAGATCGAGGCGCCCGCGGCAGGATATCTTTTCGACCTGGCGGCCGGTGGCGACGAGGTGGCAGTCGGCGACGTGATCGCCGTGCTCAGCGCCACAGTTGTCGACGAAGCCGCAGTGCGCGCATGGGTGGCCGCAACGCAGGCCAAACCGGCTACCGCTGCCGCGGCACCCACTGCGGCGCGTGAATGGACGCTCAAGGCCGAGCTGCTGGCTCAACGCCACGGCATCGACATTGTCCAGGTGCCGGCCGCCGGCGCGCGCATCACCGAGGCCGACGTCGAGTCCTACGTGGCTGCGGCAGCCTCCGCGCGGGTGGATCACGACCTCGTCCGCGACCGGCACCCGGCGAACCGCGCCCAGCGCATCCTGATCATCGGCGGCGGCAACGGTGCAGTGCAGATCATCGACGCGCTGGCGGGCAGCCGCACGCAGCAGGCCGTGGCAATTGTCGACGACAACGCTGCCCTGCACGGTAAGCGCGTGGCCGGCGTGCCGATTCTCGGCGCCATTGACGCGGCTCGCGGGGCAGACATGCTGGCAACAGGCGAGATCGACGCCGCGGTCATCTCCATCAGCACCAGCATTCCGGCGCGCAGCCGCATCTTCGAGGAATGGAAGGCACGCGGCATCCCGTTTGCCAACGTGATTCACCCAAGCTGTGTCGTGGGCATGAACGTGCAGTGGGGCGAAGGCAACGTGGTCATGGCGCTCTGTCACTTCGGCGCGTGCGCCACGGTGGGCGACAACAACTTCCTCAGCGCCTATTGCAGCATCGAGCATCACTGCATTTTGGGCAGCCATTGCAGCTTCGGCCCCGGCGTCGTCACCTCCAGTCGCGTCCATTTCGGCGACCGCGTGCGTTGCGGCACGGGCATCTTCATCGAGCCGGGCGTCACCATCGGCGCCGAGAGCGTCATTGCGTCAGGGCTGGCGATCACGCAGAATGTGCCGCCGCGTTCGCTGCTCAAGGCGAAGATCGGGTATACGATACGTACACGCTGAAGCTCGAATGCTCAGCGCACGGGCAGGGAAGTCAACCTGATGCGCTGCTTGTCCACTACGCAGATCGATCTTTCAAGGATTTCAGGGGCAACCTGGGTAAGTACACGCACCAGTAATCCGCGCATCTCCTGCTCACTGTAATTGCCGCCCCGAAATAGAATCAAACCAGGACCATCCGCAGACGAAAGCGCCAACAAACGCGGGAAATCTAGATCAGCGGTGATCACGATGCGCTGTTCGTTTCGCGCCAGGTCGAGCAGGGCAACATCGGTGGCTTTGGCAAGTCCGATTTGAGCAGCGTGAATACCGTCATAACCGAAATCTCGCAGCACATCAACCAATGACGGCGAGACCGGCACGTCGAGCAAGGCTATCATCACGCGAACTCGATGATTTGTTCATCCGCCAACATTGCCGCATAGGCAAGTGCTTGTGCAACATCTTCCGGTTCCAGGTACGGATAAGCGCGCAGAATCGAATCCGACGTCTCTCCGGCAGCCAGCAAACCCAGCAAGCGCGATACAGGGAAACGCAATCCCCGGACACAGGGTTTGCCGCCACAAATATTTGGATCTGTTGTGATGCGATTGAGCCTCATGTTGCCATCCTTTCCCTGACCGTACCATCGTACCGGGTTTTTCACGCAAGCTGCGATGGGACACTATTGTAGCACAGCGAGCAATGTTGTTGACCTGCGCCTTGATACCCGACTCGGTTCCAGCTTGTGTTGGTGAAGAAAATCCGGTGTTGGTGAGGGAGCGCGGGTTCGTGCGCCCCCCAGTCATTTTCCCCCGCCGCTTGCTGCCGGGTGAGGGCAACGAGCGGCGGGTCTGTGGGCGTCAAACGCCCAAAGCATCGAGATAGCTGACTTGTCCAGGTGGTGCACCGGCGACGGCGAGGGCAGATTGGCCTGGGTATCGATAATGTCGTTTGCGTTCTGACCTCCACTGAGCGGGCTCAAAGTTGTGATAAATGGCCCAGAGCAAACTTGCCCGCTCCAAACGTTGGTCTGAGCGATGATTGCGGCCATGACTGAGGCGGAGGCGGAAGTCCCGCCAGTACCACTCTGGCGTCACAGGTTGTAAGCCATGATAGTAGTCAAGCAAATGCACGAGCAAGCGATCCAACTGCTCATTGAGCACTTTGCCGATGGGAGCGCCCAACGGGTGAGCGAGTAATACTGCCAGGGCTGCTTCCGCTTGTGCGTAGTCCTGAGCATCGATGATCTGGTGGACTAAACCACTCAGTTCGTCCTTCACCCGCTTCCGCATCTGTGCGGCGGCCTCGTCGCTTAGCCCCTCCGCTGCTTGATCGGCAATGCGCGTGATTGCTCCCCCCACGGTGCGCCACATGTGCCAGGTGCAGCGCTGTTGTTGAACCCACTGCATCCCTTGCCGCAGGTAGGCAAGTAAGCCCTTTGCTCCGTCAGAGGTCACGCCGCGCAGGGCGTCCGTGTCCAGTCCGGCCTGCTTTGCCCGTTCAAACAGGCGTTGCCACGGCCCTGCTGACTCTTCGCCTTTAGCCACAATCGGCGGATAGAGCAAACCGCTGACGCTGTCCACCACCAGCAGCACCACACGCTTTGCTTTGCCTTTGAGCTTCGCCCACAGTCCGTCAGTGCCCACGACCTGCGTATCTTGAATCCCTGTCAGTTGCCCTTCCACGCTCGCTTGGGCGTTCTTCCCCGCACCATCTAGCCAGCGATGCACCGTACTTGCCGCCAGATAGCATGGCTCTGACGATGGTGGATCCAATGGCCGCCATAACCGCCACCGCTCCTGACGCCCCATCCATGAACGGAGCACCTCTGCCGTCCGCCGCAGCGATGTCCTCACATGTTGCCAGTGATCTATCGCCGCACGGTGAACTTCCCGCGCATACCAACTCCCTCTCACCAGCAGGGCTGACTGCTCTGAGTAGCTGCTATGGCACGTGTGGCACAAATGCCGTTGTACTCGTTCCGACTTGCGGCCATCCAAATACCACGGTCGCCGCGTGTAGCTCCCGTTTTTGATCGTCAGCGTATCCCCGCACTTTGGACACCGCTTCCAGTCCCACGCTGACCGGCCCGCCAATTCTCGCAGCGATTGTAGAAACTTCCGACCACGCTCTATAATATTCATGGGCTTGGCGACTCCCTGTGTAACCCGTTTTGTTACTACATAGCATGCTCGCCAAGCCCTTCTTCGTCAAGCACCTCTCTGCACTTCACCAACACACTTTGGAACCGAGTCGATTCCGGTCAACTGGTTTGGCCAGGTGATCACTCATGGTATACTGGTATCTTCTCAATATCCTGAGCAGGGTGCGACATATCGTGCCCATACCCTGGAATCTTGAGAAGTCGCGGATATTGCATAAGAATGGTGGGCGCCGGCTGACTGCGCCGGCGCAGGACAGAATTGAGGGAGTTACTATCGCATGAGCACTCGCAAACGCACCCGTAATGAGAAGATTTTCTACGTGGTCAGTTTATTGATCGTTTTGAGCATGATCGTCAGTCTGATCGCAGTGGCCATCACACCGACGGGTCTCTGACCCCAGTCGGTGCATCGCACGAAGCCAGCACAGACGCAGAGCGCCAACGCAACTTAGTTGCTGCGACGACTCTGCGTCTGCGCGTCAAACGCCAGGCAAGCAGGGGAGCGGTATGTGACTTCAGAAGCGCATGAGCCACCGGCGCGCGACCGGCGCGGCTACCTCTACGTGTTGCTGGCGGTGGCCGCCTTCTCCACCAGCCCGATCCTGACCCGGGTGGCCGGCGATGGGATCGGCATCTTCGAGATTGCGGCAGGACGCTTGCTGATCGCCGGTGTTGCTGTGCTGGCGGTGGCGATCTGGCAGCGGCTTCCCCTGCCAGGACGGAGTGACTTGGGCCGGTTTGCGCTCTTTGGCCTGGTCACCGCCGTCCACTTTGGCGCGTACGCGGCGTCGCTCTTCTTCACCACCATCGCCCACAGCCTGGCGATCATCTACACCGCACCGGTCTTCTCTGCACTCCTCTCACGCTGGTTTCTACACGAAGTGATCTCCGCGCGCCAGTGGTTGGGTATGCTTGTGGCTGTGGTGGGCGTGGTCGTCCTCGCCGGCTTTGAGCCAGAGTTCACCACCACCATGCTCCTTGGAGACCTGTTGGCATTGATCAGCGCCGTGACCTTTGCCGTCTATGGCATCATGGGGCGCAGCCAGCGCCACCGCTATCCGCTGCTCAGCTACTCCGGCTCGATCTATCTCGTGGCTGGCCTCTGGCTGCTGCCCTTTGCGCTGCTGACCTTTTCCCCCGGCGGCTACACACCAGCCACCGTGGCCAGTTTGCTGGGGCTGGGGCTGCTGCCGTTGGGTCTCGGCCACACCTTCTACAACGCGGCGCTGCGTTTGCTCAACGCCACGGTCGTCAACATCCTGGCCATGCAAGAGGTCACGATCAGTATTGCGCTGGCCGCGCTGATCTTGGGGGAAATCCCGGCGCTCACCACCCTGGCCGGCGTCGCGCTGACGCTGGTCGGCGTCATCCTCGTGGTTCTGTAGATTGGAGAATTCGATGGCTGCTGCTCCTGCCCAACCCCAGCTCGCAGCCGGCGAGCTGGTCGCGCGCCGGCTGGCGCTCTTCCCGGACACCGCGGCTGTCGGCGACGACGGCGCCCTGCACATCGGCGGTTGCGCTATCGCCGCGCTTGCGGCAAAACACGGGACGCCGCTTTATCTCTTTGACGCGGCAACGCTAGACCGCGCTGTGGCGGATTATCGCAGCGCTCTGGCCGCCTGCTACCCCGCGGCGGCGGGTCTCACCTATGCGGGCAAGGCGTTTCTGTGCAAAGCGGTGGCGCAGTGGGCAGTGCGCCGCGGTCTGTGGATCGACTGCACCGGCGTCGGCGAGATCGCGGTCGCGGTGGCCGCGGGCGCGCCCCGTCATCAGATTCTGGTGCATGGCGTCAACAAGAGCGCCGACGACCTGGCCGCGGCAGTGCAACATGCCGGCGTGATTGTCGTGGATAACCTGGCGGAACTGGAGCGGCTCACGCCGCTGCTGGCCGGGCGCGTCACGCGTCCGGCGCTCTGGCTGCG
>JAPKMV010000178.1 GCA_026645635.1 Caldilineaceae bacterium | reverse complement strand
GCGCGTTCTGGCTATTTGTACCCTTTGCCTGTTGACAGTCTTTGCAGCGCGGTTCGCCTATGCCGCACCGGACGAACCTGCTGCGCCGGGCAGCATTGCCGGCGTCGTGCGCGCGGCGGAGAGCGCCACGCCCCTTCCTGGCATCCGCATCGACGTGTACACGTTGAGCGGACCGGTCATCCGCTCCGCAACGACCGACGCCACCGGCGCGTACCGCGTTCCCGTTTTGCCCGCCGGCGCCTACGTAGTTGCATTCACCGATCCTGCCGGACTTTACGCCACTCAGTACTACTCCGGCGCAATTTCGTTCGTCTCCGCCACCGACTTGTTGGTGCTGGGTCAGGATGTCACGGGCATCGATGCTGCGCTTAGCCTGGGCGGTGGCATTTCGGGTACGGTGACGCAGGAGAACCTGCCGGGTCTTGCGCAAGCCGTTGTGGAAGTATCACTCTATGGTCGCTCTGGCGATGGCTGGGACTACCTGGGTGACGCGCCCGTAGACGCTGCCTCATCCTATTCCTTCGGGCCACTGCAGCCCGGCGTCTACCGCGTCTGCGCCACCTTTCGGGGACAGGCGCCGCTCTACGCCCGGTACGTCTCGTGTCATGATCGCGTCAGCGCCGGTCTGGACGCTGCCACCGATGTGATCGTGGAGCAGGGTCAAACCACTGCGGGCGTCGATATCCATTTGGGCGGGGAGACCGATGTAGCCGTGCTCTCAGGCACGGTGACGGATCCGGGCGGTGCGCCGCTGGCCGGCGTCGAAGTCCTGGCGCAGGCCATTGACGCCTGGCCGTCGATTGCCGTGCACACGGATGCGTCCGGCCACTATACGCATACCTGGCTGCCAGCGGGCGATTATCGGATGCGCTTCAGCGATGTGCAGGGTTTTGGTATTGCGGAATATTACGATAATTCTTCGACTGCGCTGGATGCTGCCGTGCTGACCCTGGCGCCAGATGAAGTGCGCAGTGGCGTGGATGCGGAATTGGCGCAAGGCGGCCGCATCACAGGTGTCGTTTCTCTGTTGGGTGAGGTGCAACCAGTCTATGCCTATGTAAACGTATTTGCCGAAGACTCCCCATATCAATCGATAGCTTCAGTCGCTTTGCCGCCCGGTACGGATCGCTATGTCCTGGGCGGCCTGCCGCCGGGCCGCTACAAGGTTGGCGCTTCAGCCTCATTTGACCCGCCAGTGCCAGGCCAACCGATCGTGGCTTATCCACTGGTTTTTTATGGCGGAGGGTATGACTTTGCAAGCGCCGCAGTCATCACGGTCACGGCCGGCGCCACCGTGGGCAATGTCGACTTCATCTATGGCGTGGGCGCCTATGACGGCGTGCTGCAGGGCGTCGTTACGGCCGGCGCCGCTCCAGTCGCCAATGTGCGCGTGGAACTGTTTGTCGGCGGGGAAGGGTACCTGGCCCTGCTTGCCTACACCATGACCGGAGCTGACGGCAGCTACCGGTTCGAGGGCCTCCCATCGCGCCAATACTGGCCCATTTTCCGCGATCCGACATTGCTGTATGCGCCGGTGGCGCCCTCCCCGCTCTATGTGACCAGCGGGGCAGAGCCGGTCATCCTGGATGCGCAACTCTCATTGGCCGGCGCCATCAGCGGCCAGGTGCGGCGCCGTGATGGCTCGCTCGCCACCAATGCCTATGTGTATGTCAGCCAATACCCTTCGTTGAGTTTGCTGAGCTACTATGGCGTTGAGAACGTGCAGGATGGCACCTATCGGCTGCGCGGGCTGGCTGCGGGCGATTACCGCGTCTGCGCCAACATCGACGGATTTCATGCATGCCACGGTGAATTCGTGCAGGACGGCGCCGGCTATCCTATCCCTGTCCCTGCTCCTGGCTATCCGCTGATGAATGTGCGGGTGGCATCTGGCCAGGAAACGACGGGCATCGACATCTCACTCGAACCGCCGCGGCGCACCTATCTCCCGGCCGTGCAACGGGAATAACAGGCTCTCGCGCAGAGGAGATGGAAGAATAGACCGCGGATTTGACGGATTAAGCGGATTCGCGCGGATAGAACAGAAAAATCCGCGTCAATCCGCCTCATCCGCCAAATCCGAGGTCTATTCCACACTCCTTACCCCGCGGGCGCTTCTTCTGTCACGATCCCGATCAAATCCTCCACGCTGTTGATCAACCCGCGTTCCAGCACCCAGCGGCTGCCGATGCGGATGGCCAGCCGCTCGGCTACGGCGCGCTGCGCCGGATCGGCAATGCTGGTGATGTCCCACACGCTGACAATGCCCATCATGCGCCGGAGCATCTTGGCGCCGCCGTAGCCCGCAGTGTCGTGGAGCAGGTTGGCGAGGTAGCGGCGGCGAAATTCGGCGAAGGCGTCAGCCCCGCCAGGGTAGGCCCAGTAGTCCGCGGGCATCAGGTCGCCGCGCGGCTCGGCCAGCCAGAGCGCGTCGAACTTCGCCGCGAACTGCGTCCAAATCTCCCGCACCAGGCCGAGCAGGTACGCCTGGTACTCGGCGCGCACCGCCGGGTCAGGTGTGTGGGCGAAGTGGGCCAGGTAATTCAGCACCAGGTTTTCCAGCACTGCGCCGACGTCGAAGCCCATCGGCCCGAAGAAGGCGAACTCCGGGTCGATCACCCGTGTCTCCTGCGCGTCGGCCATGATGCTGCCGGTGTGCAGGTCGCTGTGGATCAAAGCCTGGCCGTTGGTCATGTAGCCGGCCTTCATTTCGGCGATGGCCAGCTTGAGCGCGCTGTTGCGGCGCACGGCCTGCACGGCGTCGTCCACCAGCGGATTCCAGTTGTTCTCCGGTGAGGTCATGAAGGGGTTGGTGAAGACGAACTTCTCTTGGATCTCGCAGAGGTGCGGGTTGATGAACTGCGCTTGCAGCAACTTCTTCTCCGGTCCGGTCAGGTAGAGGTCGGAGGTGAAGAACAGGGTGCGCGCTAAAAATGTGGAGATGTGGTCGGCGAAGTGGGGGAAGCGGTGACGCGCCACCAGCGGCTTGCGCATCACCTGGAGATGGGAGAGGTCCTCCATCACCACCAGGGAGAGCGCGTCGTCGTAGAGATAGACCTGCGGCGCCAGTCCCGGCGCCAGTTCATTGTGTTTGATCAGCGCCTGGCTCTCGAAGCGCATCCGCTCGCGGGTCAGCGGCCACGACTCGCCGGCCACGCGCAGGTAAGGCAGCGCCTGCTTGACGACGACGGTCTGCGCCGGCTCACTGCCGCTGCGCACGATGAAGACCTGGTTGAGGTTGCCGTCGCCCACTTCGCTGGCGTGCAGCGGCGCGTCCAGCGGCAGTTGCGCCGCCAGGACCGGCTGGCCGCGCAGGTAATCGATGACGGTGGTGCTGTCCAATGCTCGGTAACTCACGGTGATCACTCCTCCGGCATGTTGAGATTCGGTTGAATTGGCACATGTCATGATACACCGAAGCGCCGCAAAATGCGCGCTGGAGGGGATCGCAGTCCCAGCATTCCGGGAATGGGCCGGGGATAGCTGCGGCGGCGGCGAAACGCCTGGCCCATTCCCGGAATGTTGGGGCCAGTGTTAAGATCATGTTGCTGCGCCACGTGCGGTGCAGCAAGGTGCGTCTGGAGGCTGCTGTATGCTTGCATCTTCACCAATCGCTGACCGTCTCAGCCTGCGCCTCGGCTTCTGGGCGGCGCTGGGCTGCGTCGTCACCTTCGTGATCTTCACCCTCGCCTTTATCGGGCTGCTCTTTGTGCGCCCGCTCTTTCTCTGGAGCGACCTCGCCGCGTACCTGGCCTTCGACCGCGCCTATCCGACCTGGCTGCCCGACCTGGCGCGGCTGGCGATGCTGCTCTTCGGCCCGCTCTTCGTGGTGGTGCTCAACAGCATCTATGATCTAGCTGCGCCGGCGCAGAAGGGCCTGGCCCGGCTGGCGCTGCTCTTTGGCCTGGGCTTCGCCGTGCTCACCGGCGCACACTACTTCGTCCAACTCGCCGCGGTGCGCGCCAGCATCGCCGCGGGCGTGACGGATGGTCTGGTGCAGGTGGTGCAAGCGAATCCTTACTCCGCCTTCGCCGCACTGAACATGCTCGGCTGGACGCTCTTTTTGGGCCTGGCGATGCTGTGCGCTGCGCCGGTTTTTGCCGGCAAGGGGCTGGCCCGCGTCATCCGCTATGCGCTGGCAGCCACCGGGCTGATCTGCCTGCTGGGCGGCGTCGGCTATCTGGTGCAGAACACGTTGATTGTCTTCGTCACGATGAACCCGGCAATGGGCGGCGCGGTGTTGGTGACGATGGTGGCGCTGAGCCTCTACTTCCGCCGCCAGCTTGGCCATCCATCGCCCTGATCGCGCATGATTCAGAACGCCCGGAAGTCGAATTCACAATTCACGATTCACAGTTCAAGGTTCACAATTCAGCCATGTCCGAACTCCAACAACTCCAATCACTCGCCAATGATCCTGACGCCCAGGCGGCCTATGCCACCAGCCTGGTGAACCGCAAGCAGCCGCGCAACGTCCAGCAAATGGCGCTGCGCGTGCTGGCCAGCAACCCGGCGCTGGCAGCGCGCCCAGTCTTGCTCGAACACTATGCGTGGTTCATGGGCGACGGCCCGAAGCGTGATGCCGGTGCCTATATGCGCGCGGCGGTCTTGGCCGCGCTGCGCCCCATCGCCCACCCGGACGACCTGGCCCTGGCGACGCAGACCGTGCTGACCTACGAGTTCTTGCCGCCGGAGTTCAGAGAAGAGGGCGGGCTGCTGCGCGCGGGTGGCCTGCTCATCGTCGCCGATCTGGACGACCGCATCGCCCGCTTTTTAGCGGCGCGGCTGCTGGGCGACGAATTCAACGAAAAGATGTCCGGCGAGCCGGGGCTGACGGCAATCCGCGTGCTGGCCAGTCTGGACGAGACCGTGCCGCTCTACCAGTACGCAGTGGGCAATGCCACTGGCAAACTGCCGGAACTGGTGTCGGAATGCCTGCGCAGCTTGACGAATCTTCCCGTGGCGCTTGTGCCACCGCTGGTCGAGCGATTCGCCGCCGATGCGAACGCGGCGGTCAAGATCGGCCTGTGGGATCTGTTGATCCAGCACCAGGCCGGCCCGCAGGAACTCCCCGTGTTGGCGCGCGCCCTGGCCCGCGAGCGCGACCTGGACATCCTGCGCTATCTGGCCATCGGCCTGCTCACCACCCACCATCCCGCGCTGGTCGAATTGGTGCAGAAGCAGGCGCGGCGCGAGCAGGAACGGCATCGTCTGGCGGTGCTGCGCGAGGCGCTTGGGATCTTTGGGGAAGGGGAGATTGGGCGATTGAGAGATTAGAGATTGGCGATGCGGAGGGTTGACGCATTGCTGTATACGTTTATAATTCTGCGTATGAAAGCCCTCGATGGTGGTTGGTTCGCCGTATACGTGTACCGCGAGATTGGCAATCGCCACCATTTGCCGCATTGTCATGTGCGGTGGTCGGGGTTTGAGAGCGTTGTCACCTTGCCTGCACTGAATCGCATTGCGGGCGCCGAATTGCCCAGAGTGCTGCGCAGGGCAATGATCGTAAAAATCGACCGAATCTGCGCAGTCTGGAACGAAATCAACCCGGAGCAATCAATACTGTGAGTGTAGAGCGATGGGATAACCCTGAATACCAACAGATCGACACGGCGCATGTGCAGAATCAGGTGCTTGAAGTTGTGTTTGCCGACAACTCACGGGTTACGGTTCCGGTTGCGGAACTGTTGGGTGGACAAGTCGAACCACTTGATGTGACCCATTCCGATTATGAGGTAGTTGTCCATACTGCTGCGGGCGCTGTTGAAATCCCCTGGACCACGATTCGCCGGATGGCTGACACCAGCTTTGAGGATCACTGGGCGAACCTTGCCGAGGAAGAAGACCGGAGGATTGGCGCCTGTATCAGGAGATTGCGGATGATGCGCAACTTGACCGGCAGAGAAGTCGCCAGCCGTGCGCAGATCACACCGCAGAGTCTTTCGCGCATCGAACATGGCCACCACGACGTTGCTTTCCAGACGCTGAGCCGGATCCTGGCGGCGATGGGCTGCAACTTGCGCGACCTGGCGGACGTGCAGTTGGCGCCTGGCCGCTGAACTCAAGCACCTCTGCGACCAGGGCGGTTCGCCACGATACAACCACCAGCCGTAGATCGGCAGATCTGACACCAGCCTTCGTTAATCTGCGTCACCGGCCCACAGTGCCGCAATCGGCGCAGCATGGAGCTGCGGGCCGAACGGGGCCAGTGTCTCGCCCGTGTAGAAGACAATGCCCCGTTTGAACCGATCCCCCAGCAGATCGCGCAGCGCGTGCAGCCCACGGAAATCGGCCTCCTGGACACTACTCGCCGCCTTGACCTCGATGCCGACCACCGCACCGGTGCGATCCTGCAGCAAGAAGTCGACCTCTTTCCCGTCGTGGGTGCGAAAATAGTAAAGCTGGGGGCGCGTCTGGCTCCAACTGGCGAGCTTCATCAGCTCCATCCCGACGAAGTTCTCGATCAACATGCCGGCCGCAGTCGGTGATGTCTCCAGTTGTGCCTCACTCATGCCAGTAAGGGTCGCCAGGATGCCGCTGTCATTCAGCAGGAGTTTGGGCGATTTGACCAGCCGGCTGCTGAGGTTGCTCGACCAGGCAGGGATCAGTTGGAGAAGAAATGTTGCCTGCAACAAGGTCAGGTAGCGGTTGAGCGTCGTCACAGGTATGCGTGCTGACCGCGCCAGGTCGGCGGTGTTGAGGGTCGCCGTGGCGCGCGCAGCCAGGAGCGACAACAGCAGCGGCAGCTCGCTCAAGCCCTGAATCGCCGCGAGTTCGTGCACGTCGCGCTGCAAGATGGTTGTGACATAGGCATTGTACCAGTCGCTGCGCCGCGTGGCGCTGGTCCGCAGGATGGCCTCTGGATAGCCACCGCGCAGCGCACGCTGGATCACATCCTGGCGCCCACCTGCGAACTGCTGCACAGGCAAGGGCTGCGCTGCGAAGAG
>JAPKMV010000177.1 GCA_026645635.1 Caldilineaceae bacterium | reverse complement strand
AATAGCCAACAACGTCCATGGGCGAAGTTTGTACTCACAGCAACCCATGCACCCTCGCCTGCTCGATCGCCGCCATGCGCTTATCCACGCCCAGCTTGCCGTAAATGCCTTTGACATGATAGCGCACCGTGTTCAGGCTGACGATGAGCCGCTGCGCCACCTCGTCGTAGGTCAGCCCCTGCGCCATCAGCCGCAGCACTTCCAACTCACGCTCTGTCAGCGGCTCCACCAGCGGCGGGAGTGGTGCAATTGCGCCGCTGCTCGCTGCTATCTCAACCTGCGGAAACGCGGCCAGCACCCTGTCCACGTAGGCGGGCGATGGGCCTAGTTCGGCCGATTGTTGCGTCAGTTTGCGCCGCACTGCGCCCAGCAGCCCGCGCAGCGGCTCCCCCTCGTTGACGAAGATGCGCACATAACCTTCGGATTCGCCCAGCGTCAACGCCTGCACGACATCGGCGCAAGCGGCTGTGATGTCACCCTGGGCGTGGCTCACCTGTGCGCGCAGCAGCAGCACCTCCAGCACCCGGCCCATGCGGTCCGCGCACGTCGCAGCAGCCAGGATGCGTTGCGCCAGCTCGTCGGCGGCGTCCAACTGCGCGTTGTCCTGTGCTCGTGCCTGGTGGAGCAGCAGGCGGAGGTGCGCGATGTGAACAACCTCGCGGGTGTGATGGGGCGGATCCGTGGCCGCAACGCCGGTCGCCACCAGCGCCTGCTCTGCCGCCGCCAGATCGTTGCGGACGAGCGCCAGGGCGACCTGCTGGCTGACGATGTAGGGCGCGATCCACGCCGGCATCCCGCGCTGCCGCAGTTCATTTGCCACCTCCAGCGCCTGTCCTGCGCCGGCCAGGTCGCCGCGTGCGATCAGCAGGCGCGATTGCACCACGCTGCCATAGGCCAGCGCGGCCACGTGACCACTGCGCCGGCTCAACTCCAGCACACGGGTCACCCGTTCCTGGGCTGCGTCCAGCTCGTTCCAAGCATAGAGCAGGTCGCCGTAGCCACCGTAGACCACGGCCAGCGCCGGCGCATCCTGTTCGCCCGCCTGCGCCGCTTCGTCAAGGGTTGCCTGACAGAGGTCGGCCGCCGCACGCAACTGGCCGCGGGCGATGTAGAGCATCACCAGGTTGCCGACAATCAGCATCGCGGCGACCTGGTTGCCCGCCGCCTTGCAGAGCGGCAGCGCCGCGCGATAGGTGGCGATGGCTTCCGCATCCCTCCCTGCATAGTTGCAGGCCGTGCCCAGGCAGAAGGCGGTCATGCTTTGCACGTAGCGGTCGTCCGCCGGCGCCAGTGCGACAGCCGCGCGCGCCAGTTTACAGCCCCGTTCCGGGTCGCCGCGCAGGGATGCCAGGCCGGCGCGCAGCGCCAGCGCCTCCGCCTGGATCGCAGCGCCGCCGTCGTTGCCGGCAGCCTCGGCGTCATGCAGATAGGGTTCGATCTCGCCCAGTTGGCCGCGCAGCAGCAACGACCAGCAAAAAGCCAGGTTGGCATGTGGCCCGGCCAGGCGCCAATCCCGCGGCAGGCGTCGCAGCCAGGTCTCGACGGTCTGTGCGTACCCTTGCAGCACGACGCTGCGCGCGTGCCGCTCCAACAGCCGCACCGCGCGCGGATAATCCGCCGCGGCTAGAGCATAGTCAATGGCCTCGACTGCGGCGCCCTGCGCTTCGCACCAGGCGCTGGCGCGCTGCTGCAACACAGCGGCATGGTCCGGCCTGGTGCGCTGAAGTTGGTGGCGCAGCAGGTCGGCGAAGAGGTGATGATAGCGATACCAGCGGTGCTCGTCGTCCAGCGGCATGAGAAAGATGTTCGCCGCCAGCAGATCTTCCAGGCGCGCACTGCTCCCCGTGCGACCGGTCACCGCGTCGCACAGGTCGCCGTTCAACCGCGTCAGAACGGCGGTGTCGAGCAGAAAAGCCTGGCGTTCCGGCGACAACTGGCGCAGCACCTCTTCGGCCAGATAGTTGAGAATGAAGTGATGGCTGCCTGAAAGTTGGGCGATCGTCTGTGCCGGGTTCGGGCTGTTTTGCAGTGAGAGCGCCGCCAGTTGCAGCCCAGCCGCCCACCCCTCGATCCGTGCATCCAGCGCCGCAACAGCGTCTGCATCGAGCGCCAGACCCATGACCTCGTGGAGAAATTGCGCCGCCTCTGCGGGCGTGAAGCGCAGATCCAGGCCGCGCAGCTCGACGAGTTCACCTCGCGCCCGCAGCCGCGCCAGCGGGAGCTGCGGGTCCTCGCGGGTGACCAGCATGAGATGCAACTGCGGCGGTTGATGCGTCACCAACATCGCAATGGCTTCGTGGATCGGTGCGGCATCGACAAGATGAAAGTCGTCCAGCACCAGC
Organism: Caldilineaceae bacterium; assembly: GCA_026645635.1. Lineage (GTDB taxonomy): Bacteria > Chloroflexota > Anaerolineae > Caldilineales > Caldilineaceae > Fredericiella. The sequence goes on along the minus strand of JAPKMV010000177.1, from coordinate 4,621 downwards.
AGCACTTCCCCGTCGATCTGGCTCAGATCGTTGATCAGCGCAGCGATGACCGCAGGAGGAGGCGGCGCGTTCGTCGCGCCCAGGGCGGGCAGCACACCTTTTCCCAGCGCTGGCTGCGCAGTTTGCAGCGCGGCGATCAGATAGCCAAGAAAGCGCACGGGGTCGTTGTCGCCTTCGTCGAGGGAGAGCCACGCCACCGGTTTTGACTGGCGCCGCGCCCAGGTGCTCACGAGGGTGGTCTTGCCAAAGCCGGCCGGCGCCGCCACCAGGGTGAGCGGGTGAGAGAGGCTGGCGTCGAGGCGCGCTGCCAGCCGTGGCCGCGGCACCGTCGTCTGCCGGGTGGATGGGATGAAGAGTTTGGTGGCAAGGAGGGGCGATGCACGCCCCGATGCCGCAATAGCGGTCATGGGTCAGATACTTGACTTGCGAAAGCCGCAGGTATATCAGTCACGTAGGGCAACTGCTGCTTCGAACTTTCTTGCGTGCGACGGCGCCTGTTCCAGCGCGTAAAGTGCATTTGCCACAGCGTGATTTGCGTCGTAGTTGACGTAGATATACAACGGTCTACCGTTATATTCCTGCTTTACAAACGAAATACCTTTGGCTGGCGGTGTCCATGCAAACAAGTTGACTTTTCTGCCGGAATAGTCGGGCAAAGGTATTGAAATAGCGGCATTGGTGCTGAGCGCATATTTGCAGCACTCGCGTAGAACGTCTTTCCAGGATTTCACTGTCACCTGCACGCCATCCGGTAGCCGCAGGAAGGCTGGTTTTCTTCCAGTCAGGTCGTTCAATGTGGCCAGTGGAACGAACCCCTTTGGTTGCTCCTCATAGGTTTGAAGGACTTTGGGACTACTAACATCATCTGCAGCGTTTGATGGCGGCATGCGGATAAAGCGATCCTTGACCCTGAATAGTTCTGTTTCTAGCGATGTCAGTGAACTCTCAAGCTCTGTCACACGTTGTGCCAGCGAATCGATAGTCTGTTCTTGAGGCCAGTATTTGGCTGCATCCAGGCGCTGGACCAAATAGGCAGCGCTGGCAACTGGGCTGTGGCTTGCCAGGTCTATGATTTTGTCTGGGGTATTCTGGCCTGGGTGAAAATCTGTATAGTGTAGCCAGGTGAGCCCATCCGTGAGAAAAATGTCACTTATTCCGAAGGTGAACGCATAGGTTACGAGCGACATGAATACACTGTGATCGGCCAAGTTCTTGCCAAGCGCCTTCGCTTCCACAACTATCTTTACATCAGCATTTGCATCATACAGGGCATAATCTACGCGCGTGCCAGCGAGCGTCCTTTCTACCTCGACCATGTTGGTGTTGGACGTCTCCCAACCGAGTGCACGCAAAACTGGATCGACCAAGACAGCGCGAGTTGCTGCTTCATTCTTGGTTAGTGTGGCTCTGTATGTCTCCGCAGACTTCTTGACTTCGTCGAGAACTTCGGCCAGATTGCTGAGGGGGCTGCGAATACGCATCACATACTCCATTTCTGAGAATTCGAGTGCAACAGCATCAATGCAGGACGACGTTCAGCCTATCATAGGTTGTCTGAATTGGATAGCTTTTCATGTACAATGTTTCTTGGTTGGCCCTGGCGAAGACCGGTATTTCAGCAATACCGATGCACGTAATGTGATGAGAACGCCAACCATCATTCCAATAATCAACCAGAGACCTAAATTAACGGGAGCACACCGATTATGAAAACCGACCTTGACCGCCTGATGGCGGAGCGCAACGTGGATGCCGTCCTGGTGATCGGTGACTCGACGGGCAACCCAATCATGAATTACCTGACTGCCGGGCAGATGCTGGAGCGGGCGCTGGTGGTGAAGCGGCGCAACGGCCCGCTGACGCTGATCCACGGCGGTATGGAGCGCGACAACGCCGCAGCCACGGGTCTTGCCCTGGTGGATCGGGACGCTGTCTATAACCAATTCGCCTATCTGCGCCAGCATGACGGCGACCGTCTACGCGCCGAAGTCGCCTACCTGAGTGACGTGATCCGCGACCAACAGTTGGCCGGCCGGCTGGCCATCTACGGCATGTACGACGCGGGCGCGGCGCTTGCCCTGTTCAATCTGCTGCAAGATCGCCTGCTGGACACCGACCTGGTGGGCGAATTCGACACGACGCTCTTTTCGCTGGCGCGCGAGACCAAAGACAACCGCGAGATCGAGGAGATGCGTCTTGCGGGCAAGCTGACTGGCGTGGTGGTGGGCGAGGTGTGGGAGTTTCTTCAGGGGTGCAACGTGCGCGGCGACACTCTGGTGCGCGCCGACGGCGAACTGCTCACCATCGGCGATGTCAAGTCCTTCACCCGCAGCCGCATCCTGGCCCACAAGATGAGCGAGGATCGCCACATCTTCGCCCAAGGCCGCGACGCCGGCGTGCCCCACAACGCCGGCACGCCTGATATGCCCATTCGCCTGGGACAGTCGATTGTCTTCGACATCTTCCCCAAAACCGAGAGCGGCTACTACCATGACATGACCCGCACCTGGTGTCTCGGCTATGCGCCCGACGCGGTGCTGGCAGCCTGGGAGCAGTGCAAGACCATCTTTGACCGGCTGCTGGCGAACATGGCCGTCGGCCAGCCGTGCCGCGACCTCCAGACGATGACCCTGGATTACTTCGAGTCCCTGGGTCATCCTACGGCGCGCACCCATCCGGGCGGTCACGCCGGCTATGTCCACAGCCTCGGCCACGGCGTCGGTCTGGACATCCACGAAACGCCGCGGCTGAGCATCGCCGCCGGCAACGACACCCTGCTCCAGCCCGGTCATGTGATCAGCGTGGAGCCGGGTCTCTATTACCCAGAGCAGGGCTTTGGTGTGCGCATCGAGGACACCGTCGCTTTCCAGGAAGATGGCCTGCTGACCAACCTGTCCGATTTCCCTTACGATCTTGTCATCCCTCTGCCGCGACGGTAGGCTGTTGTCGCGCCCTGTGCTACACTACGGAGAGATTGCGCTGCGGAGCAGCAGCGCCTACAGTGGCCGATCAAAGGAGATTTCGCCATGTCGAAGCAGCGTGTGCTTGTGCCCAACGATGGGTCTGACTTCTGCCGTCAGATTTACCCTCACTTGCTCAAGTTTTTCCGTCCCGAAGATTGTTCGATTGTCTTGCTGCGCGTCGGCCAGCCGCCGGTGGGGTTGGTGGGTCTGCCGCCGCGCGCGGCCGGCATCGACGCCAGCATCACCGCCTACGATACACACAAAGACGCCGAGTATGCCGCTCACCCGATCTACGCCAGTCAGGAGCGGGAAAGCGCGATCGGCGCCGTCAAGTCCGAGTTGCAGGCAGATGCACAGATGCTGCGCGAGGCTGGCTACGAGGTGAGCGTCGAGGTGCGCTTCGGCGATCGCGGCGACGAAATAATCAACTTTATCGAGGCGCAGCCGATCGACCTGATCGCCATGACGACACACTGGCGTCGGGGCATCCAGAAGCTGATCTTCGGCAGCGTCGCCCAGCATGTTGCCGGTCGCGTAGCGATTCCGATCTTAATGGTAAAACCGGAGGAGTGAGAGGGTGAACGGGTGAACGGGTGAGGGGGTGAGAGGGTGAAAGAAACACCCTCTCACCCTCTCACCCCCTCACCTTCTCACACAAACAGCGTCGTCATCCGCTGGTCGGCGACGACCCGCGCCATCTCTTCGTCGCTGGGGCGACGCTCGAAGCGGCTGGCGGCGTCCAGGACCTTGGGCAGCAGATAGATGTCGCCCACGGTGTTGAGGAAGAAGCCGGGGCGTCCGATCACCCAGTGAACTGCAGTGTCGATGTCGGCCTGATCCTCAAGGGGCTGATACCAGGTGGCGTGGTTGCGTTCGGTCGTTGCCCACGGCCCGCGTAGGATGCCCTTGATGGTTTGCACGGCGACGTTGCGCTCGGCGCAGATGGTCATCAGCCGCTCGAAGTCCCGAGCGTAGACCGCCTCCCCCATCATCGTGGCGTTGTAGGGCAGCAGCACGCTGTCGAAGTCGAAGCGCTCCAGGCTGCGCCGGTGCATCGCAGCGATGGTCAGCCCGTGGCCGGTCACGCCGATGAAGCGCACCAATCCCTGCTCTCGCGCTTCGATGCACGCTTCCAGCGCGCCATCCGGCCCCATCGCAACATCCCATTCGTCCGGGTGCACCAACGCGTGCAGTTGGATCAGATCCACCGCATCGACGCGCAGCCGTTCCAGCGAACGGTGGATGGACTCCCGCGCCGCGGCGTAGGTGCGGTCGCCAGTCTTGGTGGCTAGAAAGAAATCCTGGCGGTGGCGCGCCATCCACGGGCCGATGCGCAGCTCCGCGTCGCCATAGCTGGCCGCCGTGTCGATGTGGTTGACGCCGTATTCCAGCAGCAGGTCGAGCGTGCGATCTGCTTCGGCTTGCGTCACGCGGCTCAGCGCTGCGGCGCCAAAGATTGCGACCGAACTCATGTGGCCGGTGCGGCCAAAGGGACGGCGTTCGATGCTCTTGTGGTTTGGCATGGGTTGCTCCTTGATCGATTTGTCATCACATTCGTCTGCCTATAAGCATACATCGTGATGGCGCGGTTGGGGAATTGGGAGGTGTAGGGTGTGGAAGTGAGAGGGTGAGGGGGGTGAGAGGGTGAGAGGGTGTTT
>JAPKMV010000176.1 GCA_026645635.1 Caldilineaceae bacterium | reverse complement strand
AACGGCCGGCGCCGAGTCCGCGGCTGCTGCATTGGCGGTGGCAGGCGCCACCGCGCTCTCCTCCGCCGCGGGGGCAGCAGCCAATTCGCGGGCAGATTCAGCCGCCGGCGCAACGGCAACCTCGCCCAACGGCGCGTTCAAAAAGCGGGGCGTGACCGTCAACACCAAGAGCAGCACCAGGCTGGTCGCCATGGCATTGCGCAGCGCCGGGCTGCCGCTCTGCCAGAAAGCGCGCCACTGCTCGCCCAGCCTCGCCCAAAAACCGGGCTGCACCGGTTGCGCTGTCCGGCGCGGAGCGGCCGGCTGCTGCGGTGGCGCCGCTTGCGGGGTGACGGCCGCGCCCACGATCGACTCGCCCGCCTGCTCCGGCGTCAACACGAACGAACGGGGCAGCGCCAGCGCCGGCAGTTCGTGGAGCAGATGCACCGTCATCTGCAGCGACTGGAGCCGCCACGCCACCTCGGCGTCCTCAGCCGCAGCCTGCTCGATCTGGCGCCGCTCGTCAGGCGTCACCGCATCGTCGATATAAGCGGACAGCAATTCGTCCGTAATGGTTGGCTCACGCGGCGTAGTCATTGTCTTCTTCGTCTTCTTCGCTACCATGCCGTGAACATGTCACAGCTATGACGGCGCTCCGTCTCTAGGACGGAATGCGGCTGGCAATAGTTCCGGCTGGCGCAGCAGCAGGTCGCGGATGCGGGCGCGGGCGCGGCTGATGCGCGACTTGACCGTGCCCATCGGCAACTGCGCCATTTCGGCAATTTCTTCGTAGGTGTAGCCGTGCACATCGCACAGCGTCAACACGAGGCGCAGGTCTGCGGGCAGCGCGGCAATGCTCTGCTCGATCAGCGCGCTGAGTTCCATGCGTTCGGCGAAGGCCGCGGGCGATTCCGCCGGGTCCTCCAATTGCGTTGTTTGATCCTCGTCCACCGGCAGATCTTCCAGGCTGTCGGTCATGCGGTGCTGGCGCGTGCGCAGCAGATCGTAGCAGGTGTTGGCGACGATGCGAATGATCCAACTCTTGAAGCTGCCGCCCTGGAACGCAGCAATGGCCTTGTATGCCTTGACAAAGCTGTCCTGCACGGCGTCGGCGGCGCTGTCGGGATTCTGCAAGGTGCGGTAAGCCACGCTGTAGGCCAACCCCTGGTAGGCGGTCACCAGCCGATTGAACGCGGCCAAATCGCCACGCTGGGCTGCGGCGATGGTCTCTGCTTCCTCGATTGGGGACAGAACATCTTTGGCCATGCGACCTTCACACTTGCTGGCTTGGATTCGACGGTGCGCTGAACCCAAAACCGCCTTCGGTGCGTTGAACAACCGTAATGGCTGCAACCATTTGACGGTTATGCTGTGCTGTGAGTATACTGCATTTTGCTTATGGTATGCCGAAGTGGCGGAACAGGCAGACGCGCACGACTCAAAATCGTGTGGGGCAACCCGTGTGGGTTCGACTCCCACCTTCGGCACCAAAGCTTTTCCGTTGCCGGGTCTTGTGGACCAGGCGCCGCTGCGCAACATTATAGCAGAGGCGCCCGTGCAATCCAGGAAACGGACGCCTGGAGGGCAATCGCCGGGGCGACAGAGAACTAGCTGGCATTGCAATAGACAAAGATGATCAGAGACACCCTATCCACTGCGCTGGACGATTCGGCCAGCATCACTGCAACGACTTCCCCCGCCACAATTCAACCCAATCTACGCCAATCTCACATGTTCACCGTCCGGCGGGCGCGCCTGACGTGGCTCGCTGCGCTGCTGTTGAGCCTTGCGCTGTTGACTGCCTGCGGTCCCGGCGAACCGGCTCAGCCCAGTTCAGCCGACAACACGGCGACGACCGCAGCGATCGCGCGCACCTACGCGGCCGACAACAACCTGCAGCAGGCCAGCGCAGCCCTGGCCGACCTCAGCGTCGCCAACGAGCGCCAGTGGCTGGTGCTGGTGGCGGAGCAGGCCATCGGCGGCGCGCAGGATGACGAAACGACCGCCGCGCTGGTCAAGCTGGCCATGGCGCTGAACCTGGAATCGACGGCGATCCGCGCCTATGCCGAACAAAACGGCCTGCAACCGACGCCGGCGTTGGTCGAGGCCGCGGCGCCGACAGCCACCACCGCGCCACCCACCGCCACATCGGCAGCCGCACCAACACCTGAGCAGATCGCCATCCCGTCGCCCAGCGCTGTCAGCACCGCGGTCGCCCTGGCGCTGCCGACGGCAACAGCAGCCAACAGCGCGGCGGCGCCCCGCAGCGCGGCGGCGGTCAAAGCCAGCACCGCCATCAACGTGCGCAGCGGGCCGGGGCTGGACTATCCGGTCGTCGACATGCTCCAGGCCAACACCGCCAGCACGATTCTGGGCAAGAATGCGGCGGGCGACTGGTGGGAAATCGAACTGGCCAACGGCCGCGGCTGGGTCTACGCGCAACTGGTGACCACGGAAGGCGATGTGCAGACCGTGGCCGTCGCGGCCAACATCCCGACGCCGCCGCCCACCGCAGAACAGCCCACGCCCGCGCCGATTGCCGCGGCTGCCATCGAAGCGCCCACAGAGGCAGCGGCGGCCGCCACGGAGGCGCCAACCACTGCGGCCGCCGATCCCAATGCCCAGCCCTATTTCCGCCTGGTGGCCAGCCGCATGTGGAGCAAAGAGGAAAATGGCGCCTGTTCGGGCCAACACCTGCTGCGCATCAATGTCATCGACGCCAATGGCGTGCGCATCAACGGCGTGCGTCTGCAAGGCATTTATACGGGTGAAGTGCTGGTCACCGGTTCACAGGGCAAGGGCGACGGGGTCATCGAGTACGATCTCTACGGCACGGGCGAAGGCTTCCGCGTTACGCAGAACGATGATGGCCGCCCGGCGTCTAGCGACAACGCCGAAGGCTTCACCACCAAGTCACTGGATATCTCGGTGCCGGTCTTGATCGCAGGCGGTTACTGCACTGACGAGGCCGACTGCCAGATTTTCTATAATTCCTACGGTTGCACCGGCCACCATAGCTGGGAAGCAACCTTCCAGCGAAACTATTAACAGGCGAATTGTCAACCACTGCCGGACGATTGCGCGGCGCGAACAGGTGCACACCTTGACCATTTGCCCGCTTCCGTACAGAATAAGTAGTTGACAGTTTTGTCGGAGGATGCGTGAAACAAGAGTTTATTCAATTTGCGCCGCTCTTTTCAGGGCTGGCCGAAGACGAAAGAAATGCCCTGGACGAGAATTTCGCCCAGAACCAATTGACGGCCAACGCGCCGATCTTCAGCGCGGGCAACACCGCCGACGGCCTCTATCTCGTCGGCAAGGGCTTTGTACGGCTGATGACCCCCAGCGGCATCAACCTGGCCACTCTGGGGCCGGGCAGCGTGCTGGGCGAGGACAGCCTCTTCCGCAGCCTGCCCTATGACGTGAGCGCAGTGGCCGTCTCCGACCTGGAGTACTGGAAACTGGGCGACAAGAAGCTGCGCGAGTTGATCCTACAGCGGCCCGCTCTCGGCCTGAAGCTGAGCAACAACTTCGGCAGCCTGATCGCACAGATGCAGGACTACCTGGTGCAGCAGTTGGCGCGCACGACCGAATTGAGCGGCGTGCCGGCAAACTCACTCCAGATCGTGGCCGGTCAACTCCAACCGCGGCGGCTGGCCGCCGGCCAGTATCTGTACCGCGCCGGTGATCCGCCGGCGGGCCTGTTTCTGATCGAAAACGGCGCCGTGGACGTGCAGACGGAAGGCGCTGACGCAAACGAAACCTTCAAGCGCGGCGATTTGCTGGGCGCGATTGCGCTGCTCACCAACAAAGCGAACACCAGCACGGTTGTCGCCACCCAGGACACCGAACTGTGGATGCTCGCCGCCGATGATTTCCAGGCGATTGCCGCGCGCCAACCCGGTCTGCGGCGCAACCTGGGGCGCAATGTGCGCTCGCGGCTCGGTCGCGCCGACCAGATGGCCGCGGTGTTGCGCCTGGGTAAGATGCCCATTTTCGCCGAACTGTCGCCGCAGGTGCTCCAGCAGATCGCCCAGCGCATGATCTTGCAGCACGTGCCGGCCGGCGAGCGCGTCTATCGCATCGGCGAGGCTGGCGACGCCATGTGCCTGGTCGAGTCGGGCGAGATCGAACTGACCGCAGAGAACGCCGCGGGCGTGGTCGAGGAGATCGGGCGCATCGGCGGCGAAGGCTTCTTCGGCGAGATGAGCCTAGTCACCGGGCAGATGCGCACAGAAGACGCCACCGCCACCCGCAACACGAACCTGTTTGTGCTTTATAAAGCCGACCTCGACGCCCTGGCGGCACAGAACCCGGCCATCGGCAAGGCACTGAGCCAGGGTGTCGCCACCCGTCTGGCCAGCGAGACCGCCAGCGAAAGCAGCAATTTGCAGCGCTTCGCCCTCTTTGCAGGCATGAACCCGAGCGACCTGCAGCAGATCGCCAACTACCTGCGCCCGATGCGCTACCGCACAGGCGAACAGGTCTTCCGCGTCAATTCGCCGGCGGATCACCTGTATCTGATCGAGAAGGGCCAGGTGCGCGTCCAGCCGTTAGCCGGGGCGGGTTGGCTGTTGGGGCCGGGCGAATCCTTTGGCGAGCGCGCCGTGCTCACCAGCCAGCCGCACAACACCAGCGTCAGCGCCGAAAGCGACCTGGACGTGTGGACGCTGGCCAAGACCGACTTCGATATGCTGATGAACCGCTACCCGACGCTCGCGATCAGCATGAGCCGCATCCTCAGCCAGCGGCTGGCGCAGGTGACATCGCAGCCGTCGATGGCGCCGGTCGGCGCTGCGCCGGCCGGCGCGCCGCTGAACGCGCCACCGCCCTATCTGCCTGCGGAACCGGCGCCGGTCAACGCCTCCGCCGCGCGCCGCCGTGCGGCTGCTGCATCGGGCGAAGTGCCGGCCCCGCGCCGCGGCGGCTTCGGCGCGTGGTACAGCGGGCTGAGCGGCTTCGGCAAGCTGCGCTTTGTGCTGCTGATCATGCTGCTGATTCTGCTGCTCTGCGTCACGGTGCCGTTTACGGTCTATGCGATTATCAATGGGCCAGCCGCCGCCATCCGCGCCACCACCGCCATGCTGGAGCGCACGGCCAGCGCCATTGTCGCGCCGGGCAGCTATGAGGTCGCCGCCGCGGATCTAGAGTTGACCGAACGGCTGCGCGCAGCCGACGCCCAGGTGCCGCCGACGCCCACCTACACACCGTTCCCGACGGACACGCCGCAGCCGACCACCACGCCGCTGCCTACGGATACGCCGACGCCGGCGCCGACCAACACACCGCAGCCGGTGGCGCAGGCCTTCGCTTCACAACTTTCCGACACGGCTGCGGCCCTGGCCGCACCGGCGGATACACCGACGCCCGAGCCGCCAGCCGCCCCAGTTGCTGCTGCGCGCAACCTGGACGGGCGCCTCGGCCAACTGGGCATCGCCATCGAAGATGCGCCGGTGCAGCCGGGGCAGCAATACTGGCGGCTGGTCGAAGTGCGCTTCGAGGATGAGATCCAGGCTGCGGGCAAACATCACATCTACGCCGACGTGATCGACGAGAACGGCGTGCGCGTCGTCGGCCAGCCGGTGACGGTCTTCTGGGGCGAAGGCAACTACACCGCCGCGTTGGAGGACAAGCCCGCGCCCGATTTTGGCTTCAACTACCAGATGTACGCGGCGGGCTACGCCTACAATGTCAAGGTGGAAGGGCTGCCCAGCGACATCATGCGCGGCGCCGGCCTCGGCGACGTCACCAACCGCTTTGCAGGCATCCACGTTGCCTATTACCTGACCTTCCAGCGCGCCACCAAATAACATCCGGAGTCCACAACCCATGAGCGCACGCCTCGTCCTGCAGGATGGCACAGTCTTCGAGGGCGAGGCCTTTGGCGCGCCCGCCACGGTCGTCGGCGAGGTGGTCTTCAACACCAGCCTCACCGGCTACCAGGAAGTGATCACCGACCCCTCCTACCGCGGGCAGATGGTCTGCATGACCGCGCCGCATATCGGCAATACCGGCGTCAACGCCGAAGATGTGGAGAGCGACCGCCCGCAGATCACCGCCTTCATCGTGCGCGAGATCAGCCAGACGGTGTCGAACTGGCGCGCCAACGAAACCCTGGCCGGCTACCTGGCGCGCCACGGCATCCCCGGCATCAGCGGCATCGACACCCGCGCGCTGACGCGTCACCTGCGCACCGTGGGCGTCCTCCACGCCGCGCTCAGCACCGATGCGAGCAAGCCCATCGAGGAGCTGCTCCACCTGGCGCGCACCTGGGAGGGACTGGATGGCCGCGACCTGGTGCAGGAGGTCACCTGCGGCGAACTGTACAACTGGGGCGCAGGCACCGCGGGGGAATGGACGCCAGTGCCCGCGGGCGCGCCGGCGCCGGACGCCGCCCCAACCCTTCATCTGGATGCGCCGCTGATCGTCGCCTACGATTTCGGAATCAAGCACAACATCCTGCGGCGGCTCACGAGCCACGGCCTGCGCGTGGTCGTCGCGCCCGCCGCGACCACAGCTCAGGAAGTGCTGGCGCTGCAGCCCGACGGCATCTTCCTGAGCAACGGCCCCGGCGACCCGGCGGGTGTGCCCTATGCAGCGGCGGCCGTGCGCGACCTGCTGGCGAACGGGCTGCCCACCTTTGGCATCTGCCTGGGGCATCAGATCATCGGGCTGGCGCTGGGCGCGCGCACCTACAAGCTCAAGTTCGGCCATCACGGCGGCAACCAGCCGGTGAGCGATGTGGACAGCACCAATGTGCAGATCACCGCGCAGAATCACAACTACGCGGTGGACGAGGCGACGCTGCCCGCCAATGCCGTCGTAACGCACCGCAACCTGAACGACGGCACGGTGGAAGGGCTGCGGCTGACCGACCGCCCCGTCTTCTGCGTGCAGTATCACCCGGAAGCCAGCCCCGGCCCGCATGACGCCGACCTGCTCTTTGCACGCTTTGCCGCGATGGTGAAAGAACACGCGGGATACCGGCAAATCAGCGTTCCGCCAGTTGGAATAGAACGCGGATGACGCGGATTT
>JAPKMV010000175.1 GCA_026645635.1 Caldilineaceae bacterium | reverse complement strand
TGGGTCTTCACCCACCGCAGCCTCCCCGAGGTGGCCGGCGCGGATGTCAGATTTGTCCGGGGCGATGTGGCCGAAGTCATCGATGCGATGCGTGCGGCTGCGCAGGGCAAGAACATCTGGGTGGTCGGCGGCGGCGAGCTGGCGGGGCAGTTCTATGATGCCGGACTGCTCGATGAGCTGATCGTCCAGGTCGGTTCGGCCACACTGGGCCGCGGCAAACCGCTCTTCCCGCGCCAGGTTCTCAGCCCAGTGCTGCGGCTGGTGGCGGTTCAACAAATGGGTGCGGGCATGGTCGAGCTTCGCTATCAAATCACCAAGATGGATGGCGACGGCTTGGCCGGCGCAACGACAGGGAGCAATGACATGGACGAGGCACGCGGATTCTTGATGGCAGCAGATGCGGGCATTCACATCGAGGACTTTCGCGATATCAACGATGCACTCAGCGCCTGCGCCGATGTGACAGGCTTGATCCTGACCGAGAATGAACTGGCCGGCAATTTCTTCGACCTGCGCAGCGGGCTGGCCGGTGAGGTGTTCCAGAAATTCACCAATTATCAGGTGCGGCTCGCCATTGTCGTCCCGGACCCAGCCATCTATGGGCGCAGGTTCAGCGAACTCGCCTATGAGCACAGAACCCACAACTTGATTCGCATCCTGCCCTCCGTGGCAGCGGCACAGACCTGGCTGGCAGGCTGAGCCGCGCCATGAACGAACTGCTGCTGCGCCCGGTTGTGGCGGACGACCTGCCCACCTTTTTCGATCAGCAGGCCGACCCGGACGCCAACTACATGGCTGCCTTCACGGTCAAGGAACCCACCGACCGCGCTGCGTTCATGGCGCGCTGGCAGCGCATCCTGGCTGAGCCTACGGTGATCATCCGCACGATCGTGGCGGACGGCGAGATCGCGGGCAGCGTGCTCAGCTATGAGGAAGAGGGCCGGCCGGAGGTGAGCTATTGGCTGGGCCGGGCGTTCTGGGGCCGGGGGATCGCCACCCGCGCCCTCGCCGCGTTCCTGGCCGATGTCAACCGCACCCGCCCCATCTACGCCCGCGCGGCCAAAGACAACGCCGGTTCGCTGCGGGTCCTGGAGAAGTGCGGCTTCGCCGTCGTGGGCGAGGACAAGGGCTTTGCCAATGCGCGCGGCGCCGAGACTGAGGAGTACGTGCTGGCGCTCTTCGCCGCGCCATGAACCACTGCCTGCGTGGATGCGTTGAAAGGAATCTGTAACCATGACAATCACCATCCGCCGCACCGAACCGGAAGACTATGCCGGGGTGCAGCGCATTTTTGCCGGCCCGCAGGTCGTATGGGGCACGCTCCAACTGCCGCACCCTTCCGTGGAAGTCTGGCGCAAACGGCTGGCCGACACACCCGACACCAAATACGGCCTGGTCGCGTGCAGCGGCGACGAGATCGTCGGCCAACTGGACATCCACATGCTGACCAACCCGCGGCGGCGCCATGCAGGGCAGCTTGGCATGGCGGTGCGCGACGACATGCAGGGGCGGGGCATCGGCGCCGCGCTGATGCAGGCCGGCGTGGACGCCGCCGACAACTGGCTCAACCTGCTGCGCCTCGAGCTGGAGGTGTTCGTGGACAACGAGCGGGCGGTGCGCCTCTACACCCGCTTCGGCTTTGGGATCGAAGGCACGCTGGTGCAGTATGCGTTTCGCGACGGCCAGTATATCGATGTGTACAAGATGGCGCGGCTGAGGCCGGCGCGCGGGGAGCGGGCAAGTGGGTGACACCATGTACGGGCTGATCGGCAAGATTATCAGCCAACCAGGGCAGCGGGACGCGCTGATCGCGATCCTGCTGGAAGGGCTGACGGAGATGCCCGGCTGTCTCAGCTACATCGTCGCCGCGGACCCGACCGACCCCGACGCCATCTGGGTCACTGAAGTGTGGGTGAGCCAGGCAGATCACCAGGCGTCGCTGGCGCTGCCCGCGGTGCAGCGGGCCATCGCAGCCGGGCGCCCGCTCATCGCCGGGTTTGGTGAGCGCTTCGAGACAATTCCCGTGGGCGGATTCGGTATGGTGGGGTGAGGGGGAGTGAGGGGGTGCGAACACCCCCTCACCCGTTACAATTTTTGCGCCAACTCCAATTCCCTGTAGACTGCATGGTATGGAACTACGCACCTATTGGGCGATTTTGCGACGCCGCTTGTGGATTCCCTTTGCGCTGGCCGGGCTGGTGCTCCTGCTCAGCCTGGTGCAGATGCGCCCGTGGCAGCCCAAGCCGCCCAGCTACGCTGCGTCGATGCGGATGTTGGTGGGGGTCAATCCTGCCAGCGATGCGGCCACGACCACCTTCTATGACCCGCGCTACTATGCCTGGCTCTCCAGCGAATACCTGGTGGACGACTTCACCGAAGTGGTGCGCAGCGCGCTCTTTGCCGAACAGGTGAGTGCGCGCCTGGCCGCCGCCAATCTCACCGTGCCTCCCGGTGTGATCCAGGGCAGCGCGGCCACGGGCAAACAGCACCGCATCATCACGCTTAGTTTCACCTGGCCCGACGCCGCGCAGTTGCAGTTGATCGCCGATGCGGCGGCCGCCGAGTTGAGTGAAAATGCCACCTTCTACTTCCAACAGTTGGGCAACGAGGGCGCCGGCATCACCGTGATCGACCCGCCGGCCGTAGGCGCGGTGGGCGGCGGCGTGCGCGATCAGGTGGAACTCCCGTTGCCCGTGCTGGGCGAGATTCCGTCGCCGCGCCGCCGCCGGCAAACCCGGTAGGGGTGAGAGTGTGACGGAAATGCATCGTCTACTGGGGTCAGAGGTCGAGCACGGTGTCGAGGCCACGGTGGACGCCCACCAGCGATGACACCTTACGGATCGCCAGCAACGCCCCATCGGTGTACGGGCGGGCGCTGTTCCCCGCGTCGTGGCGGATCGTCAGCCTCTGATCCGGCAGCCCAAAGATGATCTCGGCGCTGATCACATACCCCGGCAGACGAATGGAATGCACCTGCGAACCGGAAACCGTGGCGCCGCGGGTTTCGACCGGGCCGACCGTATTTGCCACCGGCACTGTCGGCACCGGGCTGCGCACGTTCGACAGGCGAAACGCCAGTTCGCGTGCGGTGCCGCTCGGCGCGTCGATCTTGTCGTCGCGGGCATAGTCGATGATTTCCCACTGTGGGATCAGCCGGGCGGCCATTTCAGCGAACTTTTGCAGCAGCACGACCGTCAGGGCAAAGTTGCCGCAGGCGAGCACGCCCCGCTGCCGGGCGCGGGCGACGGCGTCGATCTCGGAAAAATCGTCCTCCGTCAGGCCAGAAGTTCCCACCACGACATGCGCACCGTGCGCCAGCGCCGCCAGAATGTTGGCCTTTGCGCTGTCTGGTTTGGTGTACTCGACAAAGACGTCGCAGGGATGGGCCAACGCCTCTGCCGCAGACGCATAGATGTGGCACGCGAGGCGCGGCTCGCCCAGCACCTCGCCCAGCACGCGGCCCGCGTGGGTGCGCCCGACTGCGGCAACCAGAGTGAGGTCCGGCGTTTCGGCCAGGGCGCGTGCGAGTGCGGAGCCTGCCCAACCCGTTGCACCCGCCAGACATACTTTGAGAGACATGATCGTTCCTTTCAGCGCCGTCTTCCGGCAACTGCTTGAGATGGGCATGGTTGATAGTGAGAAGCATGGATTTTGCTCTATTATCATGGAATTCGGGATTCAAGCAATCTGTGGTACGCTTGCGCCCAGGTTCTGGCGCACGGGCGCCTGAGAGGGAAACATGACATTTCAAGAATACTGGCGAGTGATTCGCAAACGCGGCTGGATCGTCCTGGCCGCCATGCTGTTGGGCGCGATGGCCGCCTTCGGCATCAGCTACCTGCAAAAAGCGGAATACTCGGCCGCAGTGGACGTGAGCACCGTGCCGGCGCGGCCGGACTGGGGTCTGGGCAACACGGCGAAGGACCTGATGCGCAATTTCACGGCCAACCTGAAGACGCCGGAGGTGGCGTCGCGAGTGATCGCCCGCCAGCAGCTCGATATGAACCCCTATGACCTGCTGGCCAAGACCCAGATCGAGCCGGATTCCAGCACCTTTACGATCAAGATTCAGGTGCGCAACGCCGACGGCGAAGTGGCCAAGCAGGCGGCGCTGGGCTTTGCCGATGAGTTCTACGAGGAGCGCACCGCCTACTATGCCCAGCAGGACAAGCGCGACCGCATCGAGGTGAAAATCCGCAGTCGCGACATCGGCTACGAACAGATCGCGCCCAAGCCGCGCATCAACGCCATCGCCGGCGCTGTGCTCGGCCTGATCCTGGGCGTGGGCATCGTGCTGCTGCTCACCTGGATGGAGTCCGACCTGCTGCGCACGCCCGCCGCGGCGGAGCGGGCATTGGGCGTGCCCGTGCTGGCGGCGATCCCACGCGCGACCAAAAACAAGGAAGCGCCCCAGCCCGTCGCGCAGCCTGGTCGCCTCGGCGCACCCAAGACGGCGTGATGCTGACAAGAGGTGAGGCAAAGTTGACGCAGAGACGCGGAGATGCAGAGATGCGCAGAGAGAATCCCTCTGCGTTTCCTCTGCGTCTCCGCGTCTCTGCGTCAATACTAGCCTCAACGTCAGAGACAGCCCGCCTGCCCCACCTGTAACCCATCCGCGTGAACCCGCCCAATTCCTTCGACAAGCTCAGGACAGAGCCGCGTTATCCGCGTTCTGTTTCGCAAATTCTGCCGCTGGCGCTGCTGGCGCTGGCGGTGTTGATCTTCGCCGTCTACTTCAGCCAGCGCACGATCCTGCGCTATCACGCCTACGAAGCGCGCGCGCTGGACATGGGCAACCTCAACCAGGCGATCTGGAACACGGCCCAGGGCGACTGGTTCCGCATGACCAACCAGGAGGTCGGGCTGACCAACCGGCTCAGCTATCACGTCGAACCGATCATCCTGCTCATCGCGCCTTTCTACCGGCTTTTCCCGTCCGTCGAGTTCCTGCTGATCTTGCAGGCCACGGTAGCCGCGCTGGGCGCGCTTCCGCTCTTCGCCCTGGCCCGCCACCAACGGCTGGGCGACTGGATGGGCCTTGTCTTCGCCGTGGCCTATCTGCTCAACCCGGCGCTGCAAGGCGCGGTCTGGTATGAGTTCCATCCGGTGACGCTGGCGCCGACCTTGCTGATGGCCGCCTTCTACTTTCTTGTGACGGGGCGCACGGGCTGGTTTGCCCTCTTTGCCGTGCTCGCCGCGGGCTGCAAGGAGGAAATCGGCCTGCTGGTGGGGATGCTGGGCGTCTACGCCTTCTTTGTCCTGCGCTGCCGGAACCTGGGCGTGATCACCGCGGCGCTCGGCTTTGGCTGGTCACTGCTGGCCGTGTTGGGCATCCAGACCGCATTCGCCGGCGGCAATATCCACTGGGGCCGCTACGATTACCTGGGCGCCACCACCGCGGACAAAGTGCGGTCGCTGCTGACCCGCCCCGACCTGGTGCTGGGCAAGCTGCAGCAGACGCCGGTGCTGCGCTACTTCTTCCAACTGCTGCTGCCCGTGGGTTTCACCGCACTGCTGGCGCCGGAGGTGCTCTTCCTGGCGCTGCCCTCGCTGGCCATCAACCTCCTCGCCGACTTCTCGCCCATGCACGAGGCCACCCGGCTGATCTACGTCGCGCCGGTGTTGCCCTTCGTCATGCTGGCGATGGTGATGGGGGTGGCGCGCGCGGCAAGGGTGGCGAGGGGCGAGGGGCGAGGGGCGAATAACCCAGAAAATCCGCGAAAATCCGCCGCATCCGCCAAATCCGCGGTCTATCCCCTCTCCGCCGCTGCGATCCTCGCCGGTGCGCTGCTCAGCCAGTGGCTCTACGGCTACCTGCCGGGAATGCCCCAGCACCTGCCGCTGACCGTCACCGACCACCACCGCGCCGCGCAGGCGATCATCGACCAGATCCCGCCCGATGCGAGGGTCTCGGCGCACGACCGCCTCAACCCGCATGTGAGCGGTCGCGGCACGCTCTACATCTTCCCGCGCCTCGACGACGCCGACACCGTGTTCCTGGATGTCACCGGCGCGGCCTGGCCCCAGCACCCCAGCGACCTGCGCCGCACGGTGGACGAACTGCTGGCCGGCGGCTTTGGCGTGGCCGCGGCCAGTGACGGTTATCTGCTGCTGCGCAAGGATGCGCCAGAAAAGACGTTGCCCGCCGACTTCTTCACTGCCTGGCAGCCGTCAGCGCCGCTCACCGCAACGGCGCCGCTGGCCTTCTTCGGTGACGAACTGGCGCTGCTCGACTACACAGTCGGGACAGACCGCTATGGGGAACTGGTAGTCACCTTCATCTGGCAGGCGCTGAAACCGCTGACCCACGACCTGCGTTTTCAGGTGAGCTATCTGGATCGCGGCCTGAATGTGCTGCATGACAGCGAGTTTTATCCGAGCACTGCCGAACTATGGTATCCTACCTCGTTGTGGCCGAAGGAGACGCCGGTGCAGGTGCAGACGCTGCCCTGGACGCTGGACGCAGCGCAGATGGCCCTGGGGGTGGGCGTCTATGCCGGCGACAACTGGCGCGACGGCGAACGGCTGCCGCTGACGAGTCACGATGCAGCCCTGCCTGCGCTGGAAGATGGCACGCTGCTGCGGCTGGGCGGCTATGCCCGCACGGCTGACGGCGCCTGGCAGCCGGTGGCGCAGGACGCCGCCGCAGGCGCGGCCACAGAACTGGCTGCCCGCTTTGGCGACGCCATCGAGCTCGTCGGCGCCAGCACGCCAACAACAGTCCGGGCGGGCGAACTGCTGGCGTTGACGTTGCAATGGCGGGCGACGCAGCCGGTGGCGCAGGATTACAACGCCTTCGTGCATCTGCTGGACGCCAACGGTGAGAAAGTGGCGCAGCTCGACTGGCCACCGGGCGACGCGATCAGCCGGCTGCCCACCAGCCAGTGGCCCGCGGGCGCCACGCTGGCCGACACGCAGCAACTGCCGCTGCCGGCCGACCTGCCGCCCGGCGCGTACACGTTGATCGCCGGCCTCTACGACTGGCAGAGCGGCGAGCGGCTGGGGGACGCAGTGGATTTGGGTGACA
>JAPKMV010000174.1 GCA_026645635.1 Caldilineaceae bacterium | reverse complement strand
AGAGGGCCACCTGCTGCCGCCAAAATTGCCGCCACTGACGCAGCTGGTGCGCCTGGCGGAGACGGCGCGGCGCTACGCCATCTATCATGCCGATCTCAGTTGCGTCACGCACGAGGCCGAGATCCTGCCGCGGCTCCACCGCACGCTCCAACGACTCACCAGCTACTATCAGCAGCAGATCGAGGAAGTCTACGAAGCCCATGATCCCGACGGTGAAAAGCGCCGCGTGCTCATGGACGACCTCAACCGCAAACTCGCGGAGGAAGTGGAAAACCATCGCTTGCGCGTCCAGGTCGAGCTGATCGGCTATGTGGCGTTGCAGCAGCCGATGGCGGTCTTGGAGATGACGCTGACTGACGGCGTGCGCAGCACCCCTGTGCGCGTGCTGCAGAATCAAACGACTGGCATCCTTCGCCGTCCCCTCTGTTTTGCCTGTGGTGCACCGCTCACCACCGTCGCGCTCGACAAACAGGGGCACCTGACCTGCGACGCCTGCATCCGCCAGTGCGCCACCTGTCAGGAGATCGTCTGTCCGCGCTGCGGCCTGGAACCGTGCCCGGTTTGCGGCAAGGAGAATTGCGACAGTTGCGGCGTCGCCTGCCTGGCCTGCGGCGCCCGCGCCTGCACCGAACACAGCAGCCGCTGCCCGCGCTGCGGTGATCTGGTCTGTCACGGCTGCCAGAGCGCCTGCGCGGCCTGCGGCGAACTGCAGTGCCGCAGCCATCTGCACGCCGATTGTGTGCCCGCGGCGGACGGCAGCCACGCGCTGATCTGCGCTGCCTGCGCCATTCGCTGCCCCGGCTGTCAGCAATTTTCGGCGACGACGGCCATCTGCAGCGCCAGCGGTCAGACTTTCTGCCGCAACTGCCTGATTGCCTGCACCCAATGCGGGAAGTGGCTGGGACCAGGCTTCTTTGTGCGCGACGTGGTCGATCAGCGCCCTTATTGCCCGGCCTGCATCGACGTTTGTCCTGGCTGCGGCGGCCATGCGGCGCACCTTGAACCGTGCAGCGTCAGCGGCGTCAATTTCTGCGCCAACTGCCTTACTCGCTGCCACGGTTGTGGGCGGGCGCTCGGCCCAACGCACTATCGCGTGAGCGAAGTCGATCACAAGCCGTATTGCGAGATCTGCCTGAAGGAATGTCCCACCTGTGGGCGACGCGCGCCACAGCGCACCGCCTGCGATACCTGCGGCGCGGCGGGCTGTCCCCGCTGCATGGAAAGGTGCGCCGTCTGCAACAAGTCTTTTTGCGAAAAGCATCTCCACGGAGTGGCGACGTGCAAGCACAAACTCTGTGCTGCACACGTTGGGCATTGCGGCGTCGGCGGCGAATTGGTCTGTCCGCGCTGCGATGAGACCTGCGCCATCTGCGGCCGCCAGTATTGTGAGGAGCACACCCGGCATTGTGTGCAATGCGGCCAGGAGTATTGCCGCGAGTGCGTGCGCAGCAATGGGCTGTGTGACACCTGCACCCTGATTGCGAAAGAGGGCGTCTCCGTCGATCTGCGCCAGGTGGCCTGGGCGCAGGATCGAACGCTGGTCCAATTGGTGGGTTACTACCGCTGGAAACGGCTGCAGAGCCTGGGCAACACCATCTATCGCGGCGAGGGTGCGTTGGGCGCGCTGGCGATCATCGTCACGCGGCGCATCGACAACGTCGAGACTGTGGTCTGGCGGCGGCGCATCGACGCTATGGAGCTACTGCGCGGGCTGGGGAATTCATGATGACGGCGGCTGTGGCGGCGGCAGCGCACCTCGACGACTGCCACCTCTGCCCGTTTCACTGTGGCGCCGCGCGCGCCGCAGCGGCTGGGGTCTGCCGCGTCGGGCGCACCAGCTACATCGCCAGCGAGATGCTGCACATGGGCGAAGAGGAACTCCTGCGCCCGGCCCACGCCATCTTCTTTAGTGGCTGCACCGCGACGTGCAGCTTTTGCACCGCGGCCCGCTTCGCCTTTCGCCCGACCTATGGCGTGGCGGTCACGCCGGCACAGCTTGCCGCGCGCGTCCTCCAGCGCCAGGCGGAGGGCGCTCGCTCGCTCTGTTTCATCGGTGGCGACCCGGCGCCGCACATTCCCTTCATCCTGGCGACGTTGGCGGAACTGGGCGCACGGCGCACTGTCCCCGCGGTCTTCAACAGCAACTTCTATCTCACCGACGTCGCGCTCGACCTGCTGACCGGCGCCATCGACATCTATCTGCCGGATCTGAAGTTTGGCCCGGCGACCGGGCCGGCAAGCTGCGGTGAGGCCATCGGCGGGATGCCCGACTATTGGAATGTGGTTACGGGCTGCATTCAGCGCGTCCACGCAGCGGGAGGGCGGCTCGTCGTGCGTCACCTGCTCATGCCGGGCCACCTGGAATGCTGCACGCGGCCTGTGTTGACGTGGCTGGCCGCGCTGTCCGGCGTCGCGGTCAGCCTGCTCACCCAATACCAGGCCCCCGCCCACGCCCGCGGCAGCCTCGCCGCAGCCCTGGCGCCAGACGAGATCGCCGCGGCCGAGGAGTTGGCCGCAGCGCTGAAGCTGACGCTGGTGAAATGAGAGGGTGAGAGGGTGAGGAGGTGAAAAACTCACCCTCTCACCTCATCACCCCCTCACCCTCTCACCCTCATCACCCCTGCGGTTCCGCCGACGGCTTGGTCGGGTTCTGCAGAATGTCCTGGATCCCGCCCAGGGCGCCGAGGATGGCTGTCGCTTCGTAGGGGATGAAGACCTTGGCCGCGGTGCCGTTCGCCACCTTCTGCAGTGTGTCGAGATACTGGATTGCGATCACGCGGTTGTCCAGGTTCGAGTTCAGGATCGAGTTGTAGACGGTGGTGATGGCGTTGCCCTGCCCCGTCGCCTCCACCTCCAGCTTGTAGCGTTCGGCGTCGGCGACGCGCTTGATCGCTTCCGCCTGGCCCTCGGCCTCCAGGATGCGCGCCGCGCGGGTGCCCTCGGCATCCAGAATCTGGGCGCGCTTCTCGCGTTCCGCCTTCATCTGCCGGTGCATGGCCGCGGTCACGTCGGCGGGCGGGTCGATGCGCTTGATCTCCACACGCACGACGCGCACGCCCCATTTGTCGGTGGCGTCGTCCAGCACCGAGCGCAGCTTGGCGTTGATCATCTCGCGGGAGGTCAGCGCCTCGTCCAGCTCGGTTTCGCCGACAACGTTGCGCAGGTTGGTCTGCGCCAGTTTCGTCGCCGCGCTGTAGAAGTCGGCGACGTTGTAGGTCAGCTTCACCGGGTCGGTGGCCTCGTAGTAGATGATCGCATCCACCGTCACCACCACGTTGTCTTTGGTGATCACCTCCTGCGGCTGCACATCGACCACCTGCTCGCGCATGTCCACCTTACGCATGGTGTCGATGAAGGGGATGATGATGTGTAGACCCGGCTGCGCCGTGCGGCTGTAACGTCCCAGCCGTTCGACAACGCCCTTTTCATAGGGCGACACGATGCGGATGCTGGTAGCCGCAAAGACGAGGACAAACATTAAGATCAGGATCAAGATCCCGACGACCAGGATGGTTTCCATTGGGTTTCCTTTCCGGGCGGATGCCCTACACGGCTGGTTCTACGGCACCCTGCAAATCAGGCTGCCGCACCAGTTTGACGATCAGACGTGTGCCCTGCACGCCGCACACTTCCACTTCGGCGTCGCGCGGGATGCGTTCGCCGTTGTCCGACTCGGCGCGCCATTCTTCCTGCGCGACCCGCACGATGCCCTTGCCGCGCAGCGGGTCGATCTCGTCGATGACAACTGCACGTTTGCCGAGCACACGGTCGATGCCCACTTCATTCTTGGTGTCGCGGCTGACGCGGGTGGCAAAAGGACGCACGAACAGGAGCGCCAACGCCGACAGCGCCACAAAAATCGCCAACTGCCAGATCGGGTCCACGCCCAGCATAGCGGCCACGGCCGCGCCTGTGGCGCCGATGCCGAAGCAGATCAAGAAGAAGCCGGCCGTGAAGATCTCGGCGACAAAGAAGATGACCGCGGCGCCGATCCAGATGGCGATCAACCAGGCTTGCAGATTTTCCATTTCGATTTCCTTCCTTTCCGCTTCACACGCTACGCTCACGACCTTGCGCCTGAGATCGGAGCGAGTTGACAGCCAGCATAGGCGCTTCCTGCTGAAGCCGGCTGACATACACCTGACGCCGGTTTGACGGCGACCTACCAACAAAAAGCCGGCTGCCGCAACTGCGGCAACCGGCTCTGACTTCCCGCAGTTCTGGCCGTCGGCCTGACGCACGGGTGATGAGACGCGGCGCCGCGGCTATCCGTCCAACCCTTGTTTGGTCTCGGCGATCAGGTGATCGACCACCGCCTTGAGGTCGCCGTCGTTGGCCTCGTGCACGCGCAGTTGGCGGTCGGCGCTGGCGCCGTGGCGCAGCACATCCTCGATCACCTGGATGTGCTTGCGAATGCCCAGCTCTTCGATCTCCTCGCCGATCATCTCCAGCAGCTCGCGCACCAGCGCCCGCGTCGGCATTTCCTCGGTCTTGCCAAAGTCGATCATCTTGCCGTCGATGCCGTAGCGCGCCGCACGCCAGCGATTCTCGTCGATCAATTCCTTGCGGTAGACGCGGAAGGTGATGTTCTTGCGCCGCAGCTTCCACAGCCAGAGCACGATCGCCTGGAAGAGACCTGCAATGGCGATTGCCTCGTCCAGCCGCGTGCAGATGTCGCAGACGCGGAACTCCAGCGTCGGGTACTTGTGATGCGGGCGGCAGTCCCACCAGATCTTCGAGCCGTCGGGGATGCAGCCGGTGCGCACCAGCGTGCCGATCAGGTTGTCCCAGTCGGCGACAGTGCGGCAGACTTCCGCCGTGCCCGAGCGGGGAAAGTCCTCGAAGACCAGCGCGCGGTAGCTCTTGAGGCCGGTCTTGCGCCCCTGCCAGAAGGGCGAACTGGTGCTGAGCGCCAGGATGTGCGGCAGCATGTAGCGCGACACATTCATGGCGTCGATGGCGAAGGCGCGATCCTCGATGCCGATGTGGACGTGCATGCCGAAGATCAGCAGCCGCTGCGCCAGCACCTGCATCTCCTCCAGCACACCCTGGTAGCGCGGCAGCGGCGTCACCGACTGCTCCTGCCAGCGCGACATCGGGTGCGTCGCCGCGGCGACCACGGCGAGATCCTTCTGCGCGGCCAGGTCAACGATGAACTTGCGCTGTTTGGCCAGCTCCTCCTTGGTCTGGTCCAGCGTGTGGCAGATGGGCGTGCCCAGTTCCACCATGGACTGGTGCAGCTCCGGCTTGAGATCGCGCTCGACCATCACCACATGGTCGCCCTCCAGAAACTGGGTGATGAACGAGCGCAGTTGGCGCGTCTCCGGGTCGACGATCTGATATTCTTCTTCGATGCCAATGGTCAGCGAGGGGCGCTCGATCATGCGATTTTCTCCGTTTCTGCAATCTGAAAGTCCACCACGGCATGGAAGTCTTCGCCGCTGGCGCGCCAGACGGCGATCTGCTGATCTGCGTTGGCGCCCCGTTCGAGCATGGTGTAGCAGTGCTCCAGTTCGTGCCAGGAGTTGAGCTTGCGGCTGAGCGGCTCCACCCGCTCCAGCAGCTCGCGGATCAGGTCGCGTGCGGGCAACTGCTGCTCGATGCCGAAGTCGAGCAAGCGCCCGTCCAGCCCGTAGCGCAGCGCGCGCCACTTGTTCTCGGCGATGAGCGTGCGTTCGTAGAGGCGGAAGGACATGTTGCGCTGGCGCAGATCCACCATCCACGCCACGGCGGCCTGCACCAATGCCGTCACCGCCAGCACATCGCGGTAGTAGGGCATCATGTCGAAGATGCGGATCACCAGCGTGGGGAAGCGGTAGTGGGGCATGAGGTCGAACATGACGCGGCGCGCGTCAGGGATCGAGTTGGTGCGCAGGAGCGTGTCCACATAGCTGCGGTAGTCGTGGTAGCTGGCGAAGTAGCCGGGAATGCCGGTGCGCGGCAGCGCATCCACCAGCACGGCGCGATAGCTCTTCAGCCCGGTGTTCTGGCCGTGCCAGAAGGGCGAGGCCGTGCTCAGGCAGAAGATGTGAGGCAGCACATAGCGCAGCGTGTTCATCACATCGATGGCCAGGTCGCGGTCCTCGACGCCGATGTGGATGCGCAGGCCAAAGGCCAGCAGCCGCCGCGCGATCATCTGCGCGTCTTCGGCGAACTGGCGATATTGCACCAGGGTGTCGTCGCGGCCTTCCCAGCGGGTGAAGGGGTGCGTGCCGCCGCCGGCGATCTTGAAGCCGGCCGAATTCGCCAGTTCCAGCATCTGGTAGCGGACGCTCAGCAGCTTCTCGCGCGCTTCGTTGATATCGACGCAGACCGGCGTGCCCACCGAAATGGAGCCGGACCCCACCAGTTCGGAGAGTTCTTTGGAGGCGGCGCGCTCGTTGACGACCATGCGTTCGCGCGCCATGGACTGGGTGATGTAGCCGAGCAGTTCGCGGGTGTCCGGATCCACGACCTGATATTCTTCTTCGATGCCGATGTTGTAGGACGGATGGAACATAGAGGCTCCGTTGCTGGCTATTTGGGATCGATTACGAAGGCGGGAATCACCGAGCCGCCGCCGGCGGTGACATTGAGCAGCGTCACCTTGCTCAGCCGCACCAGACAGCCATCGACCGATTCTCCGTTGAAGACAAAGGGGTCACAGTCGACCAGCCGCCGGCTGATGTCGAGCTGGCCGTCGGGCAGAAACGAAGGGAAGTCCTCGTAGGCGATGGCAGCCCGCCACTGCACGATCGACGGGTCGTCCAATGCCGCCTGCACCGCCTGGCTCCACGCGTCCTGCTCCGTCTCCCAGCCGATCAGCACGCCCTTGCCGCCGTACTCGTCGTTGGGTTTGAGCACCAGGTTGTCCTTGTTGGTGACAGCCCACGGCAGCAGGTCGATGGCCTGGCCGGTCGGGTCCACGGTGCGGCGATCCTCGATGATGCGCGTCCACGGGATGTGCTGGCGGATGGCGTCCAGTTCTTCGGCGTTGAACAGGTAGGCGTTGCGTTCGTCCGAGGCCACGGCAAAACTCGCCTTTTTGTGCACC
>JAPKMV010000173.1 GCA_026645635.1 Caldilineaceae bacterium | reverse complement strand
CCGCGGCGATCAGCGGCAGAGCGCGGCGGCCAGGAAAGACGAACTGCGCGGTGAGGTAGGTGCACAGGATCGTCGCCGCGCCCAGCAGCAGCGAGAACCAGCGCGCCACATGCACCGCCAGGTTCGTCTGCTGCATGGGCTTGGGCTGGCCGCTGTGGAGCATGAAGTTCTTGTTGCCCGGCGAAAGCGGGTCGCCGATATTGGCGCGCGGGTTGACCGTGGTCAGGGCAGGGAAATCGCTGGCGTCGATGCCGGCGGTGAGCAGCCCGGCCACCAGGTAGTAGAGCGGCGCCTGGCTGCCCTCCTGCGCCCACGGGCCGGTTGCCACTTCGTCCTGCACAGGCAGGCCGTTGCCCTGGGCGACATGACGCACGAACGCATAGTGAAACGGCTCGTCAGGCGCCTCGAAGGGCGGTGTGACCAGGCTGAAGGCGACGCCGAAGAGGAGGTAGACGAGCAGGAGCAAGGCGAGGGGCGAGGGGCGAGGGGCGAACCTCGAACGTAAGTGAGAGGCGGAGCGCAGGGCGTCGCCGCCGTTTTGTGCGGACGCGGACATGGCGGCTACTCGGTTTCCACGAAAGGCAACACGACGGTCACGCCATCGGCCTGCACCTCGCCGCCCACCGCGCCGGTGACGGGCAGCTTCTCCAACGTCTCAGCGTCGTACATCTGAAAGGTGACGAAGAGCCGGCTGCCCGGCGCAACCGGCTGACGCACCGGCAACTCCACGAATTCCTTGAGCGTGCGCCCAGGATCCCAGTAGATCGTCGGGATGTCGCCCTCGTAAGGCTCGCGCTCGATGGAGGTGATCGCCGTCTGGCCGCCATCCGGCTGCTCGGCGATCACGCTGAGAATGTACTTGAGGCGGCGCTCCGGCTTGCTGTTCACCTCCCAGTAGAGACGGGCCGGCGATGGCAGGTCGGCGGTCACCGGCGCAGCCAGGTCGTAGCCGGTCAGCCGCACCTGGCCGGCGAATTCGATGTCCACCGGGTTGGCGATGGGCGGCGGCGCACCCACGTAGACGGGCGTCTCGGGCAGGTAGAGCTGGGCGCGCAGCGATGATGTGCTGAAGAACTCGGCGTCACGCACCCGCAGGAAGTTCTCGCGCAGCCAGCGTTCGGCGTTGTCTTCCAGGTCGAGATAAGGATGGGTGCGCGACTTGATGACCCAGATGCGGTCGTACTGCTCGCCCAACCCTGCCAGCCAAGCGTAGGTGTCGTCGAGGGGACGGCGCAGCAGCGGCATGCCATAGACGCCCAGGTGCGCGCCCTGGGCGATGGCAGCGCGCACCGGCGCCATCGGCAGGTAATACTCGAAGACGCGCCAGGAGTAGGGCGGATAGTAGAGCACCGCATCTCCGGGCATGATGCGCCCGTCCATGTACTCGCCGAGCCGCGTGTAGTCGTCCTTGTCGTACTGTTCGAGGGTGTGATAGTTGACCGTGCTCCAGGCGATCCCCGCAAAGAGGATCAGCGCCAGCGGCCAGGGCGCCCAGCGGCGCCAATGGCCGACCACACCCAACCCCGCGCCCACCAGCAGCGTGAACGGCCCAACCAGCATCCCCAGGTGGCGCGCATTCATGTAGAGCGGCTGGATATTGCCCAGGAGCAAGATGGCGGCCGGCGGCAGCAGCAGGGCTGCGGGCAGCACCCAGCCGCCGCGACTCACTGCCGTGCGCGAACGCAGCCCCCAGCCTGCGCCGAGGAGCGCCAGCGCCGCAAAGAGCAAATCCACCGGCCACGCCAGCGCCAGGTCTGCGCTGGGGCCGAGGCTGAAGGCGTTGACGAGATCCGGTGCGAGCATCTGCAAGGTGATCGACGGGAAATTCTGCCCGGCCTTCTGGGTGATGGCGAACCAGAGCGCATAGCCGCCGACCAGCGCGCCGCCAGCCGCAACCACCGCGGTCGCAATCATGCCGGGTTTGTTGCGCCAGCGGAACGACCAGTAGGCCAGAATGAGCAGGTGCAGCGCGATGAGAAAGACGGCGTAGTAATGGGTGAGCACGAAGAGCAGGTCGACGACGACAAAGCCCAGCAGCGCGCCGCGCTGGAGCCGGTCTGTCTCCGTTGCCCGCAGCAGCAGGTAGGTGGCGATGAGCGCCAGCGCAGCCCACAGGGCATAGGGCCGCGCCTCCTGCCCATACCAGAGCATGAACGGGTTGACCGCGGCCAGCGCAGTCGCCCAGAGCGCGGCGAAGCGCGGCGCCAGTGCGCGGCGTTCGAGCCATTTCGCCCAGACGTAGACGCCGGCGACCAGCAGGACGGCAGCCAGCGCGGCGCCATAGCGCAGCACGAAGACGCTGTTGCCGGCCGTGCGCACGAGCGCGCCCTGGATCAGAAATGAGAAGAACGGGTGCTGATCGATCGTAGGAACTTCGGTGAAGCCGTCCTTGATCACGAGCACGCCGCGCAGCAGGTTGGGCAGGCTCTCTTCGGCGCGCTGCAGGCTCAGGCTTTCATCCCACCAGAGGTCTTTGGCGTCGAGCAGGATGACGGCATGGGCAAAGGCGGCGAGCAGCAGCGCCAGCAGCAGCAGACGCGGCCAGCGCGCCGGGTTGGATGAAGCGGGGTTGCCCGCTGGCGTAGCGACGTTCACAATCGTAGGAGCTTACACCGAACCGTTACCGGCACCAAACTGTACGGTCTTTGTTTCTCTGCGTCTCTGCTTCACTCCTTGGCTACCCACTTCAGCGCAGAGCCGCAAAGATGCAGAGAAACGCAGAGAACATGCGGTTCGTGTATGATTGCGGCAAGGTTGTGTCGGGAATCGGCTATCGTGTATGATTTTGACATGTTTGCCTCGCATCTTCTCAGCGATGTGAAAGTGGCTCACGCCAAGACGCCAAGACGCACAAGAGTCGGTAAGAGCCTGTTTGAAAAGGGGCAAGGCTGACGCAGAGACGCAGCGGCGCAGAGGTTCGCAGAGGAGTTGCAAAGCCGGCTACTGCTGCGCTCTCTCTTGATTTTCTCTGCGTTTCTCTGCATCTCTGCGCCTCTGCGTCAAATTGGGGTGACTTTGCAAACAGTTTCTAAGGCATGGCGCCTACCCTGGAATAAGGACTCGTATGCTCATCTTGCCAGACTTCCTCATCGACAACCCCGGCCAGCCGCCGCGGCGCGACTGGGGTGTGCGCGTGACCGGCGCCGTGATCGACGCGGTCGCGCCCAACGACGAACTGCGCCGGCGTTTTCCTGATGACGAGATGATCGATGCGCCCGGCTGCACGCTCTCGCCCGGCTTTGTCAACGCGCATGCGCATCTCTACGGGCTGCTGGCCCACGGCCTGCCGCTGGACAAAGCGCCGTCGGGCTTCTGGCCATTCCTGGAAGATTTCTGGTGGCCGCTGGTGGAGGATCGCCTCGACCACGAAGCGATCTGCGCCGCGACCGACGCCATTCTCCTGGAGATGCTGCGCAGCGGTGTGACCACCGTCTACGACTGCACCGAGGCGCCCTACGCCCTGCCCGGCTGTCTAGCTGCACAGGCGGGAGTGGTGCGCGAGCGTGGCATCCGTGCGGTGCTTTCCTTCGAGGCGACCGAGCGCGTGAGCAAGGAGAATGGCCAACTGGGCCTGGCGGAGAACGCCGACTTCATCCGCGCCTGCCGGGAGACGGGTGGGCTGATCTCCGGGCTGATGTGCTTCCACACCACCTTCTCCTGCTCCGCCGAGTTCATCCAGCAGGCGCACCGGTTGGGCGAGGAACTGGACGTGCTCGTCCACATGCATTGCTCCGAGGGCGTCCACGAGCCGGAATACGCTCTCCAGCACTTCGGCGTGCGGCCCATGGAATACTACGACCGGCTGGGCGCCGCCAACTCGCGGATGCTTGCCTCGCAATGCGTGCAGATGAGCGCCGCGGAGATCGCGATCATGGCGGCGCGCGGGGTGAAGATGACCCACATGCCGCTCTCCAACTGTGAGGTGGGCGCCGGCATTGCGCCCGTGCCCGAACTGGTGGAAGCCGGCGTGACCGTCGGGCTGGGCAGCGACGGCTACGTCAACGACTTCTATGAGGTGGTGCGCGCAGCATTCCTCATCCACAAGGCGCACAAGCAGGATCCGCGCGTCATGCCCGCGCCGCTGGTCTGGCATCTTGCCACGGAAGGCGGCGCGCGGGCGCTGGGGCTGGAGCAGATTGGGCGCATCGCCGAAGGCTGGCAGGCCGACCTGCAACTGGTCGATACCCGTATGCCCACGCCCACCGAGGCGCACAACCTCTACGATCAACTGGTGCTCTGGCGCAATCACACCCACGTGCGGTTGGTGATGGTGGCCGGTCAGGTGCGCGTGCGCGACGGCGTGGTGCTCGGCGCCGATGAGGATGCCATCATCGCCCGCGCCCACGCCGCGGCGCGCAGGTTGTGGAGCATGACGGTAGGATAGACCGCGGATTAGACGGATTCAGCGGATTTGCGCGGATAAATCAGAAAATCCGCGCAAATCCGTCTAATCCGCCTCATCCGCGGTCTATTGCAACCAACAATTCATCGTGAGCTTGAGGAGACGCCTCGTGGCACAGAGTATCGATCCGGCGGCGCTGGTCGCCTTCACCCAGGACTTGATCCGCATCCCCAGCCTGAGCGGGGAGGAGGCGCCGGTGATCGCCCGCATCGTGGCGGAGATGCGCAGCCTGGGCTTCGACGAGGTGTTGGTCGATGCCAACGGCAGTGCGATCGGTATCGTCCACGGCGCACAGCCCGGCCCGACGCTCCTGCTCGACGCGCACTGCGACACCGTGGGCATTGCGCCCGGCTCCATCTGGACCCACGATCCCTTTGCCGCCGACATCGAAGATGGCTACATTTATGGTCGCGGCGCGGCGGACATGAAAGGCGCACTGGCCGCGATGGTCTACGCGGCAGGGACGGTGGATCGCACGAAGTTGGCCGGTCGCGTCGCGGTCAGCGCCACGGTGCTGGAAGAGGTGATGGAGGGCATCAGCCTCGAGACAGTGATGGCGACAGTCAAGCCCGACTTCGTGGTCATCGGCGAGGCGACCGAGCTGAACTTGAACCGCGGCGGACGCGGGCGCGCTGAAATCCACCTGGAGACCATCGGCAAGCCGGCCCATTCCTCGTCGCCGCAGTTGGGCGTCAACGCCGTGCATGAGATGATCAAGCTGATCGATGCCGTCGAAAGCACACCGCTGGACAATCATCCGCTGCTGGGGCCGGCGCTGCTGGCGC
This sequence comes from Caldilineaceae bacterium, assembly GCA_026645635.1. Taxonomy (GTDB): domain Bacteria; phylum Chloroflexota; class Anaerolineae; order Caldilineales; family Caldilineaceae; genus Fredericiella. The sequence continues at coordinate 1,852 of JAPKMV010000173.1, read as the reverse complement.
TCACCGACATGATTTCCGACCCCTATCCCGGTTACTCGGTGATCCCGAGCCGCTGCCGCGTCACCTACGACCGGCGCACCTTGCCCGGCGAGACCGCGGCGAGCGTCCTCGGCGCCATCACGGCGCGGCCCGGCGTGGAGGAGATCCAGTTCAATGCGACCATCGCCGCGGGTGAGCATCACGCCTACACCGGCGCCGTGCTGACTGCGCCCAAGTTCTTCCCGGCGTGGGCCTTCGATGAGGAGCATCCGTTCGTGCAGGCCGCGCTGGCAGGGCTGCGCACGGCAGGCCTGAACCCAGCCATCCGCGCCTACCGTTTCTGCACCAACGGGGCGTCGAGCGCAGGCGTGCTGGGCATTCCCACCGTCGGCTTTGGCCCCGCGGCGGAGGGCGACGCGCATGTGGTGGACGAGCGGCTGGCGATCGCCGACTTGGTGGCAGCGGCGCAGAGCTACCGCGGGATCGTGGGCGCGGTGCTATCGATTCACCTGGCTTGATGGCGAAGCGCCAGACTCCCCCAACGGCACAGTCAGTTCGATCACAACGCCGGCGCCCGGTTTGCTGTCGATGCGCAGAACACCATTCACCTGGCTGGCGCGGCGCTGCATGTTCTTCATTCCCCACCCGGCGCCGTTTTGCTGTGACGGGTCGAAGCCGCACCCATCGTCGCGAATCTGAACCTGGAGCACGGCCCCGCCCTCCGCCTCAGCGCACCTGGCCGCAATCCACACGTGCGCGGCGCCGCTGTGACGGACGGCATTGGCCAGCGCCTCCTGGACGATGCGCAGGACATGCAGTTCATGATTCACAGAAAGCTGCGCAGATGCACAGTTCAAGTCAGCCTGGATGTCGATGGGATAGGCGCGCTGTTGGCGCTGGATGATCTGTTGCAGCGCCGGGATCAGGCCGTCAGGCAAAATCTGATCGTTGAGTTCGTTGACCAGATGGCGCAGGTCTTGCGTGGAATGCGTGATCTCGCCTGCAATCTCATCCAACTCAGTCTGCAGCCGTTCGGCCGGCAGCCGGCTGAGGCGTTTGCTGCGAATGAGCCGAATGCGGACGCCCATCAGACTTTGAAGCAGGCCATCGTGCGTTTCCTGAGCGATGCGCGTTCGTTCGTCTTGAATCGCCTGACGGACTTCCAGTTCTTTGCGCAGGTGCATCTCTTGCATCAACTCCGCCGTGCGTTGATCGACCAGCGCCTGCAAGTGCTGTTGATAGGCGTGCAGTTCCTGGCCGGTGCGCTCCAGGGAGGAGGTCATCTGGTTGAAGGAGATGACGATCTGGCTGAACTCATCCTGCCAGGGCAGCGGCGGAATCCGCACAGTCAGATCACCTTGCTCGACCGCGCGAAAACCCGCGCCGATCTGGCGCAGCGGCGGCCCCACCACCCGCTGATAGTAGAAGGTGTACGCCCCCACAAAGAGCAGGCTGCCCAGCAGGGCGAACCAGAGCAGCGGCGTCAGCATGTCGCTGAGCTGTTGCGCCAGCCCTTGATAGGCTGCCGGCGTCACAAAGAACTGCGCCTGCATCTGCGCGCCAAACACCGCAGCCGGCTCGGTCTGCGGCGCCTGCTGGGCGAGAAAGGTCACCGTGGCGATCCAGCCCAGCAGCGAAACCAGGACCAGGAAGAGCGTCAGCCCGGCGCCGATCAGCCGGTATTCCAAACTTGCCAGCGCGGGTGAAGAACTCAGATAGCCGAACAAGGCCAGCATGATCGCGCCCGTTACCAGCAGGTCGCTGCTCACCAGCAGCCAGAGCGGCGCCACGCCCCGCATGAGGCTGGCCACATTGAAAAACACAAGCAGCAGCGCCAGGCCAATCGCCGCCAGCAGAAACCAGCGATAGAAAG
>JAPKMV010000172.1 GCA_026645635.1 Caldilineaceae bacterium | reverse complement strand
GCGACATTGATCATTGCCAGGGCAAAGACGCCCAGCGCCTTCGCCTTGCCCGTTCCGTTGCTCATGGTGCCATCCCTCCCAAGAATCTCAAAGGTAGTTTGTCAAGCCACCGGCTTTGACGCAGAGGCGCGGCGACGCAGAGGTTCGCAGAGGAAAAACAGAGGAATTCTCCTCTTTGCGACTTTGCGTCTTGGCGTGAGCCGGCATTGTGAACTGAACTCAACTCTTTGCGACTTTGCGTCTTGGCGTGAGCCAGCCTTGTGCACTGCCGACTTGCAAAAGTAAGGGTTGTAACCACCCACCTATTCGACCGAAGGAGAATCTACATGAAACGCCAACCATTATCCTTGCTGCTGCCACTGCTCGTCATCCTGGCGCTGCTGGCCGGCTGTGCCGCTCCGCTTGCGGCGCCTGTCACTGACACTGGTATGGTGACATCGACTGTTACCGTGGAGCCAGTGGCGCAAGGCTACACCAACGTCGTCTACGATCTGCCCGACTTGGAAGGGCGCGTGATCGCGGCGGCGGTGGCCAACGACTACACGCCACTGCAGTACATCGACCCGACCACCAGCGAGGCGGTCGGTTGGGAATACGATGCGATGGCAGAAATCTGCCGCCGCCTCAACTGTGTCGTGGACTGGCAGAACACCTCCTGGGACGGCATGATCGCGGCCATCGCCGCGGGGCAGTTCGACATCGGCATGGACGGCATCACCATCACCGAGGAGCGCGCCGAGCAGGTGGACTTCTCCGCGCCCTACATGCAGTCGCAGCAGTTCATGCTGACCCGCGCCGACGAAACCCGCTTCACGACGCCCGCCGAATTCGCCGCCAACACCAACCTGCTCGTCGGCGCGCAGCCGGGCACGACGGGCTTCTACACCGCCATCTACGACATGCTCGACGGCGACGAACAGAACCCGCGGGTCAAGCTCTTCGACAACTTCGGCTCCTCGGTGCAGGCGCTCATCACCGGCGACGTGGACATGGTGCTCGTGGATGCGGCTTCGGGCCGCGGCTACATCGGCGCCAACCCGGACAAGCTCATGATCGTGGGCGACGCCATCAAGTCGGAGGACTTCGGCTTCATCTTCACCAAAGGCTCCGACCTGGTCGCGCCGATCAACGCAGCCATTGCGTCGATGCAGCAGGACGGCTACGCCGATCACCTGAATACGAAGTGGTTCTTCTTGTACGATCCGGCGCAGTGAGTGAATGACGTTTTGATGTTTTCGGGTTTTGGGGTGGTAGGGTCTTGGGGTGATGCACCCTACCACCCCAAAACCCCAAAACATCAAGACCCTACGCCATCGAAGAAACCACGTACAACCTCTCAACAAAGGAGCCATCAATGGCCGAAACCTATATTGTCGCCGCAGTGCGCACGCCGATTGGCAAGTTTGGCGGCGGGCTGAAGGATGTATCGCCGGTGGACCTGGCTGCCCACGTAATGAAGGCGGCTGTGGCGCGCGCCAAAGTGGAGCCTAAGCATCTCGACCTGTACATCTTCGGCAACATTCTCAAGCACGGCCACGGCCAGTTGCTGCCGCGCCACGCCGCGATCAAGGCGGGCATCCCGGTAGAGGTGGATGGCTACGCTGTGGACATGCTCTGTTCCTCCGGCATGATGAGCACGATGAACGGCGCCACTGCCATTCGCGCGGGTGAGGCAGACCTGGTGCTCACCGGCGGCGTGGAGTCGATGTCGCAGGCCGGCTTCCTGCTCACCCACAAGGCGCGCTGGGGCTACAAGCTGCTCATCGGCGAGGCCAAAGAGCACGTCGTGGACGCGCTGCTCATCGACGGCCTGACCGACCCCATCACCGGCGAACTGATGGGCGAGGAGACCGAGCGGCTCTGCACCGAGCAGAAGGTGACGCGCGCCGAGTTGGACGAGGTGGCCTATCTCTCCAACAGCCGTGCTGCGGCTGCCGAGGCCAGTGGCAAATTCGCGGCTGAAGTGGCGCCGGTGGAGCTTCAGGTGCGGCGCAAGCCGGTGGTCATCAACCACGAGGAAGGCATCCGCGCCGACACCACGCTGGAATCGTTGGCGAGTCTGCGCCCAGCCTTTTCGGCTAACGGCGTGCTCACCGCCGGCAACTCCAGCCAGCTTTCCGACGGCGCGGCGGCGCTGGTGCTGGCCAGCGAGCAGGCCGTCAAGCAGTACGGGCTGAAGCCCATCGCCCGGCTCTTGGGCGGCGCCTATGCCGGCGTCGAGTCGTGGCGTTTCGTCGAAGGGCCGGTGCCGGCGATCCGCAAGCTGACGGCCAAGCTGGGCATGACGGTCGAGGACTTCGACCTGGTGGAGAACAACGAGGCCTTTGCCCTCAACAATGTGCTGCTGCGCCGGGCGCTGGGTATCCCCTACGCGAAGATCAACGTCTACGGCGGCGCCATTGCGCTGGGCCACCCCATCGGCGCGTCGGGCGCCCGCATCATCGTGACGCTGGTCAACGCGCTGCAGCAGGAAGGCAAGCGCCGCGGCCTTGCCACTCTCTGTCACGGCGTCGGCGGCGCCACTGCCGTGGCGGTGGAGTTGGTCGGGTAGCTTCGTTTGTTAACCCAACCGGCGCCGAACGTTAACATTGCGGCGCGATGCTGTTCGGGTGAGCCGCAACAGGACAGCGGATTTGGAAAGGAAAGGATACTGCGCCTACATAGGGTGGCTCAGCTTTATCCGTTGCTTTCTCCATCCGTTGTAACCATCCTGCTCCCGGCTTGAAATAGCCAGCGCCGCCGCGCGTGATTGACTGTGCAGACTCAATCTACTATACTGCAAGTGCAACGCAGCCGGTTGTCGTAAGCTCTAATGGACTTTGTACGAAAGCCCATCTCCATGACGAATGCAGTTTCCACAGATGTAACGCAGAACGTCAAGCAAACGGCCAGCGTGGGTCGGGCCGTGCATCGCTCGTCGCGCGGCGCCCGCAACCGGCGGCTGCGCGAGGCGCTGCTGGCCTACGCCTTCTTGCTGCCCGCATTCGTGATCGTCGGTCTGTTTGGCCTCTTTCCCCTGATCTTCGCCGCCTATCAGAGCACCCTGCGCGGCATCAACCGCATCGTGGGCACCTTCGACGGCCTGGGCAATTATGTGCGCGCGGTGGACGTGCTGACCTATGTGCTGGGCTTCTGGGGCGCCGTGATCTTGATCTGGCTGGCGCTGCGCGGCATCCGGCGCGGGCAGCAGGCCGCTGCCGCAGCGCAAGAACCCTTCGCCATCTGGAGCGCGCCCGGCGTAGCGCTGGGTGCGAGTCTGCTCTTCGCCCTCACCTGGATTATCCGCATGTTGCCGCTGCTCCTGGCCATCCCCGACCAAATGCGCGGCGCCCGCAACACACCGGAGGAGTTTCGCCGTCTGCTGGGCGAAGCGTTGGCCGACCCGAACGCGCTCCAGGCGCTGTTTGGGACGCTGGCTGCGCTGACGCTGGGCATCGTGCTTGCCGTGCTGGTGCAGCGTGCGCTCGACCGCCGCGGGCAGCGCGGCAATTACATGTCGCCGTTTGTATCGGCCACCGCCATGATCGGGCTGGCGGCGCTGCTGCTGGTGATGACCTGGAACGAACTGCAAAAGCAGATCGCCGAGGCAGAGGCGACAAGCGCCGGGCTGGACATCTGGTCACAGATCGTCATGATCAGCGCCGGCTTCGTGCTGATGGCGCTCTCCTGGTGGCTGTGGAGCAGCGCCAGCCATCGCAGCTCGAACGCAAGCACCTTCCTGCGGCTGGGCGGCGCGGCCGCGCTGCTGGTGGGCGCGTGGCTGCTCATCGCCGAACTGCCGCGGGCCATCGGCGCCGGCGACCCGGTCTGGTGGTACGGTCTGCTCGCCACTTTCTACTATTCGATGGGCACGATCCCACCCCAATTGATCGTGGCGCTCGTGCTGGCGGTGCTGCTCTTCCAGGACATCAAAGGCCGCACCTTCTTCCGCATGGTCTATTTCCTGCCTTACATTGCCCCGTTCGTGGGCACAGCCGCTGTCTTCAAGATCATTTTCTCCAGCCGGCCAGAGGCGCCGGTCAACGCCATTCTGGGATTCTTCGGTCTGCCTTCCCAACTCTGGCTGAACGATCCGCGGGGCATCTTCAACCTGCTCATCCCCAGCGCGGATTTCCCTGTCTGGGCGGCGGGGCCAAGCCTGGCGCTGGTCGTGATCATGATCTTTGGCGTCTGGACATTCTTTGGCTTCAACACGGTGGTCTTTCTGGCTGGCCTGGGCAACATCCCGCGCGAACTCTACGACGCTGCGGCCATCGACGGCGCGGGGCGCTGGCCCCAGTTCCGCCATATCACGCTGCCCCTGCTGTCGCCAACTCTCTATTTCCTGACGCTCTACTCGGTCATCGGCACGTTCAAGGCGTTCAATCATATCTATGTGCTACGCACCGGTGCGGCGCTGGGCACCACCGACACGGCCAGTGTCGTGATCTTTCAGGCTTTCAAGCGCGACACGCGCATCGGCTATGCGTCCGCGCTGGCCATCCTGCTGCTGCTTGTCATCATCGTTTTGACCATCGTCAATAACCGAGTTGCCGCCAAACGGGTTCACTATGGCTGATCGAGTTGCCGCAGCGCCCAACCGGACGACCGCCGCGCATAGCCCCATGCGCCGTGCGCCGCTCCGCTATCTGGGCACCTATCTGATCCTGGCGTTGGGCGCGGCGGTGGCCATCGTGCCCTTTCTCTACACGATCAGCGTGTCGCTGATGAACCTGACCGAGGCCACCGGCGGCGCCTGGCTGCCGAGCACGCCCCAGTGGTCGAACTACGCGCGCGCATGGAACGAAGCCAACTTCTCCCTCTACGCCTGGAACAGCGTGCGCATCGTGGCGATCACGATCACCGGCGAGGTCGTGTTCTGTACGCTGGCCGCCTATGCCTTTGCGCGCATGGAGTTCTGGGGCAAGAACCTGCTTTTCAGCCTGTTGCTGGCGACGCTGATGCTGCCCGAGGCGGTCACTTGGGTGCCGAATTTCATCACCGTGGCCTGGTTGGGGCGCATCGGCCCCGTGCCGTGGATCAACAATTGGCCGGCGCTGACAATCCCGTTCATGGCCAGCGCGTTCGCCATCTTTCTGCTGCGCCAGTTCTTCATGCAGGTGCCCAATGACCTGTGGGACTCGGCGCAGATCGACGGCGCAGGGCATGTGCGCTATCTGCTCCAGATCGTGCTCCCGCTCTCCCGCGCCGCAGTGATGACGCTGATTCTCTTCGGCTTCATCGGCTCCTGGAACGCGCTCGCCTGGCCGATTCTGGTGACGACAACGCCGGATTGGCGGCCGATTTCCTATGGCCTGCTGGCGTTTCTGGACGAAGCCGGCGCCATTTTCAACTTACAGATGGCCGGCGCCGTGATTACGATGCTGCCGATCGTGGTGCTCTATTTCTTCACACAGCGCACCTTCATCGAGGGCATCTCAACCACCGGTTTGAAGGGGTGAACAAGGAGTGAGTTTAGGTTGGGGCGGCCACACACTACAACGGATGGAGAAAGACACGGATAAGCAGTCTCCTGGCGTGATTGGCTGTTGTTGTATCCGTTGTTTTCTGAATCCGTTGTCGTCTTCTCGCCATCAAATCCGTGGAACAACTGGCCATCAATTTACAAGCCAGTTTTCAATAAGTCCGTTGGCCCGTTTCAATTCATCAATAGGAGATGACATATGCGAACAAAAACGATGCTGATGGCGGGGCTGCTGCTGATCGCAGTGCTGGTCCTTGCCGCGTGTGCACCCGTGCCGGCCGGCGCGCCCGCGCCTGCCGCAACCGAGGCCGCTGCCGAGGGCGAAGCTGCTGCCGGTGAAGCCGCCGCCGAAGGCGCCTATGCCGGCGTCGACCCCAGCGGCCAGACGGTGGTCTGGTGGCACAACCACAGCGGCTCGCGCGAGGAAAACCTGCTGCCGCTGATCGAAGAGTACAACCAGAGCAATGCCTACGGCATCACCGTGGAAGCGCAAAACCAGGGCAGCTACAACGACATTCGCGACAAGGTGAATGCGAGCATTGCCGCCGGTGAGGCGCCCGCCGCGCTGATCGTCGGCTACCAGAACGACCAGTCGTTCTACCAGCTCAACGACACGCTGGTCGACCTGAACACCCTGATCGACGACGCCACCTGGGGTCTGTCGGCCGAGGACAAGGCTGACTTCTACCAGGCCTTCCTGGAACAGAGTGTCAACCCGCTCTTCGACAACCAGCGCCTGGGCTTCCCGCCGAACCGCTCGATGGAAGTGATCTTCTACAACCAGACGTGGCTGGAAGAACTGGGCTTCAGCGGCCCGCCGACCACGCCGGCTGAATTCAAGGAAATGGCCTGCGCCGCGTCGGCGGCCAATGGCGACGGTACCGGCGGCTTCATCCTGCGCGACGACGCTTCCGCGATGGCGGCGTGGACCTTTGCCTTCGGCGGCGACATCATCACGGAAGACGGCCTCGGCTACATCTACAACAGCCCGGCGACCGTGGAGGCGATGACCTTCCTCAAGGACCTCTACGATTCCGGCTGCGCCTACTTCTTCACCGAAGGCTTCCCGAACCCGCAGTTTGCCGCGCGCAAGGGCATCTTCGCCATGGGGTCCACTTCGGGCATCCCCTTCTACGCCGGCGATGTGGCCACGTTCGCCTCGGAAGCTGGCAAGGAGCCTGATGTATGGGGCGTGGCAGCGGTTCCGCACACCACTGCAGAGCCGGTGCAGAATGTCTACGGCGGCGACGTGATGATCGTCAAGACGACGCCGGAGCAGGAACTGGCCGCCTGGGACTTTGTCAAGTGGTTCACCACGCCGGAAATTCAGGCGCGTTGGGTGGAGATCAGCGGCTACTTCCCGACACGCGCGGGGACGAGCGAGTTCTTCTCAGAAAAGATCAAGGCCGACGTTCCCTTCAACCAGGGTGTGGCGATGCTGCCTTACAGCGCCTACGAACCGCAGTTCATCTCCTACACTGCGGTGCGCGATGCGGCCGAGAAGGCGTTCAACGAGATCATGCAGGGCGCAGACATCCAGACCACGCTGGACAACCTGACGACCTTCGCCAATGATCAGGAACGGTTGATGCAGGAAGAGATGCAGTAGACTTGTACCGTGCACCGTGTT
>JAPKMV010000171.1 GCA_026645635.1 Caldilineaceae bacterium | reverse complement strand
TTCTGTCAGAATCCGGGAATGTCAGACAGGGAAGCCGTCAGCCTGAGTTTGCTATCACCACAATAGGCTGTAGCAATACAGTCAATTGATTTTTGTCGAGTCGTATTGAGGCAAGTTGTTTCAACCTAACAAGAGGAGTAACAAGAATGCGTAAAGGACTGTTTACACTACTGTCCCTGTTGGTGCTGCTGAGCATGCTGGTTGCGGCATGTGGCGGCACTACGCCAGCGCCGGCGGCCCCGGCGGCCGAGGAAGCAGCCGCGACCGAGGCTGCACCGGCGGAAGCGACGGACGCTGCGGCGGAGGAGGCAGCCGCTGAGGCGCCGGCCGCGGAAGCGGTCGAGACGCCGATCGTGTTGGTGGCGCCGGCCGAAGTGATGGAAGGCCGCATCCCCGTGCGCTGGTATGTCGGTCTCGGCAGCGGCACTGACGCACAGCAGATTGCGGTGCAGCAGGCAGTGGTCGACAAGTACAATGCGTCGCAGGACAAAATTCAGTTGATTCTGGAAATTGTCACCTACAATGCGTCCCGCGATGTGTTGGCCACGCAGATCGCTGGTGGCAATGGCCCGGACATCATCGGCCCTGTCGGTGGTAATGGCGCCAACAGCTTCTACGGTCAGTGGTTGGACCTGAAGCCGTTGATTGAATCCAGTGGCTACGATCTGAGCCAGTTTGGCGAAAGCTCCGTCAACTTCTTCATCACCGAAGAAGGCCAGGTGGGTCTGCCCTTCGCCAGCTTCCCCTCCATGGTCTACTACCAGCGCGAGATGTTCGACGAGGCCGGCCTGAACTACCCGCCCCAGGAATATGGCGCGCCCTACGTCATGCCCGGTGGCACGGAACTGGAGTGGAACTACGAGACCATGACCAATCTGGCCAAGGTGCTCACGGTGGATGTCGACGGCAATTCGCCGCTGGAAATCAACGACGCCGACGAATTCGTTGAGAATCCCGACTTCGATGCGACGAAGATCGTACAGTACGGCTACGTGCCGCAGTATCAGGACCTGCGCGCGATTGGCTCCTTCCATCGGGCCGGGCGCCTGGTGGCTGACGACGGCGTGACCGCGCAGGTTCCGGAAGCCTGGGCCGCTGCCTGGAAGTGGTACTACGACGGCATGTGGGGTGATCAGCCGTTCATTCCGACCCTGTCGATGATTCAGAGTCCAGAGTTCGGCGCGGGCAACCCGTGGAACAGTGGTAAGGTCGCGATGGCGTTGACACACCTGTGGTACACCTGCTGCATCGGCTCCGCCGGCGACAGTTGGGACATCGGCGTCGTACCGTCCTACGAGGGCACCACCACGGCCAACCTGAACGCCGACACCTTCCGCGTTTGGAAAGGCACCAAGAATCCCGAAGCTGCCTTCGAGGTGCTGACCTACCTCGTCGGCGAAGGCTCGCTGGAACTGTTGGGCGCCTACGGCGGTATGCCGGCACGGGTTGCCGACCAGGAGCAGTTCTTCGCCAACCTGGATGCAAAGTACCCCCAGGGCGTCAACTGGGACGTTGCCAAGGCGGGCATGGACTATCCTGACATTCCGAGCAACGAAGCCTACACCCCTGGCTATTTGGAGATGCAAGATCGTGTGATCACCTTCAATACGTTGCTTCAGAGTGAGCCTGGTCTGGACATCGACGCTGAGATCGCCAAGTTCCTGAGCGACCTGCAGACCATCTACGACAAGGCGCTGGCGAATTAGCAGATGTAGGATTCCCCGAAGTCGTTTGTGCAGGGAATTGGGCGGGTCACTGGCCCGCCTAATTCCCCACACAGGCGACTGCATTCCAGTTCGGTATTGAATGACACAGGAGAAAGCACATGAGCGCAACTGCAGAACTCACGCGGGGAGGCGGCGCGGCAACCTCCGGCTCTGCGCCCCTGCGGAAGTCCAGATTGGCCAGGCGCGAGGCGATGTGGGGCTATTTCTTCATCTCTCCCTGGATTATTGGCTTCCTGATCTTCACCCTGGCGCCAACGATAGCCACGATCTGGTTCACGTTCACCAATCTGCGCCTCGACATCAGTGCGATGCAGTTTGTGGGCCTGGCCAATTATGAACTCATGTTCCGCGATGCTGGGATGTGGAGTTCGCTGCTGGTGACGCTCCGATTCGGTTTGATCTCGCTGCCGGTGGCAATCTTCTTGCCCATGCTCCTGGCCGTGTTGATGAACCAGCGTGCGCTCTTTGGCAAACAAGGTTTCCGCACCGGTTTCTATTTCCCCTACATCATCCCGTTCGTAGCTTCGATCTTCGTGTGGGCTGCGATGCTCAACCCGGAGACGGGCTGGATCAACATGTTTTTGCGCTGGCTTGGCATGGAGAACCCACCCAACTGGCTCCTCGATCAGCGATGGGTCTATCCGGCGCTGGTAATCGTGGGCATTTGGGGCATCGGCAACGCGTTCTTGATCAATCTCGCCGCCATGCAAGGCGTTCCGACCGAACTCTACGATGCGGCAAAAATCGACGGCGCCGGGCCGGTCAAGAGCTTCCTGAATGTGACTTTCCCGATGATCTCCCCTGTGATCTTCTACAACCTGATTCTGGTCGTGGTGGGTCTCTTCCAGTACTTCACGGTGCCACTGGTGCTGAACCAGGGCAATGGCCAGCCTGGCGGCGCCACCATGTTCTACAATCTCTATCTCTACAAAAACTTCTTTGTGTTTCAGAACATGGCCTACGGTGCAACACTGGCGTGGTTCCTGTTCCTGATAATTCTGGCAACGACCATGGTGCTGTTCTGGTCGCAGCGCTTCTGGGTCTTCTATCCCACCGGCGACCGCAAGTAGGAGGATCGATCAGATGGCTACGACAACAATGGAACCGAAGGCAACTGCTTCCACGGCGACACATGCGCGCAGCCGCGGCGTGAACTGGCGCAAGGTGGTGAACAGCGTCATTTTGACCTTGTTCGCCGCTGTGCTCCTGTTTATCTTTCTGGTGCCGCTGGCATACATGACCTTTACGTCGCTCAAGACCATGGACCAGATGACCGAAGCCGGCGCACCGCTCTATCCCGCCGAGCCGGAGACTTGGGTCGATCCAGAGACGGGTGAGGAATACCCGGTGTACATCGTGCCGCTCGAAAGCGGCAACGAAAATCTGGCCCTGGTCACGCGGGGCCGGCGGGCAAGCGAGTTTGTCGATCCCAACAACCCCGACGAACTGATCGCCTGGGAAGGTTCCTGGCGCGCTCTGGAGCGACCGTGGAGTTGGGCGCCGGCCTGGTCGAACTATGTCGAAGCCTGGGTGCAGATCAACTTCCCGCGCCTGTTCTTCAATACGCTGATGATCGCCGTGATCGGGCTGATTGGCACCCTGCTTTCCTGCATCATGGTGGCCTACGGTTTCTCCCGCTTCCGTTTTCCGGGCAAAAATATCCTGTTCACCATCGTGATCGCGACGATATTTCTTCCCGCTGCGGTGACCATCGTACCCACCTTTGCCTTCTTCCAGATGATCGGGTGGGTTGGTACATGGCTGCCGCTGACAGTGCCCCACTTCTTTGCCAATGCATACAATGTGTTTCTGCTCCGCCAGTATTTCATGACGATACCGATGGAAATCGACGAGGCCGCAGCGATCGATGGCGCCAGCCCGCTGCGCATTCTCACGAGCATCATTGTTCCCATGTCAACGCCGGTGATTATTGCTGTGATGCTCTTTCACCTGGTGTTTGCCTGGAATGACTTCTTCTCGCCCTTGATCTACCTGTCCACCGAGCCGAACCTGCAGCCGATTGCCGTCGGTCTCAGCCGCTTCAACGGCATCTACGGCTCGAATCCGCCGTTGATCCAGGCGTCAGCGTTGATGGCGTCGCTGCTGCCGATCTTCCTGTTCCTGATCAGCCAGCGCGTTTTCATGCAAGGCGTGGTGGTGACCGGCGTCGAGAAGTAGACCGGCTCCTGAAATGGACACCGCCATGTTTCAGCGTCCATCCCTGGCAGCCCTGCTCTGTGCAGGGCTGCTTGCCTGTTTCGTTCTGACTGCCTGCGGCGGTGCGCCGGCGACGCCGCAGGCTACTGTTCCGCCGCCCAGCCCAACCGCGACCGCGCTCCCCACTGCCGCGCCGCCACCTACAGTCACGCCCTTGCCCACGCTCACGCCGATCCCCGCGCCTGTCCCCGGCGTGCTGCACGTCGATGCGTCCGCCGGCCTGGGGGCGATCAGCCCAGCCGTCTTTGGCTCGAACTTCGGCCCTTGGGTCGCGCTGCGCCCGGAGACGCTGCCGCTGGCGGAAACGTCCGGCGTCACCGTGCTCCGCTTTCCCGGCGGCGCCTGGGGCGACCAGAATGACCTCCAGGCCTACCAAATCGACCAGTTTGTCGACCTGGCGCGACGCATGGGCGCGGAACCGTACATCCATGTGCGCTTCCTCCACAGCTCGCCGGGCGTGGCCGCAGGCATCGTCCAATACGCCAACGTCGCCAAAGGCTACAACATCCGCTACTGGTCGATCGGCAACGAGCCGAGCCTCTACGAAGCGGAGGGTGAACCGTGGCCCGCCGCCGAATTTGCCGCGGAGTAGCGCCGTTTCGCCCTCTCGTCGGGCCGGAGACGCACCAGTTCAACGGCACGCCCGCCGTCGACCCGCGCGACAGCACCGGCGCCGACTGGCTGCGCACCTTCCTGGAGGTCAACGGCGATCTGGTGGACATCGTCTCCGTGCACCGCTACCCCTTCCCCAACAACGCACGGCGCACCTCGGCCACGCCGGCAGAACTGCTGGCCAACAGCGCCGAATGGTCGCAGATCCCGCGCAATCTGCGCGCGGTCGTGCGCGAAGTGACAGGTCGCGACCTGCCCATCGCCATCACCGAGTTCAACTCCCACTGGAGCAATTCCATCGGCGGTGCAACCACCCCGGATTCATTCCTGAGCGCGCTCTGGCTGGGTGATGTGCTGGGGCGGCTCATCCAGGAAAAAGTTGAGTTGGCAAACCAATTTTTGCTGGCGTCAGGTGGCGAAAGCGGCTTCGGCCTGCTGGCGCGCACCGAACCGCGGCCAGCCTACTTCGTCTATCAACTCTACAAGCAGTTTGGCGATGAACTCGTCTACTCTGCGGCCGGCGCGCCGGGTGTGTCGCTCTTCGCAGCACGGCGCACCGCCGACAATGCGCTTACTCTCATGGCCGTCAACCTGAATGAGGAAGCCGTCACGCTTCCGCTGCAGTTGACCGGCTTCACGCCTGCGGGCGACGCCCAGGTCTGGCGCTTCGACGCGGAACATCAGGCGCAACAGGTCGAGGATCAGCCGCTGGCGGACGGCACGGAGATCACGTTGCCGTCGCAGTCGATGACGCTGTTCGTGGCGAGCGAGTAGTCTTTTGCGGCAGGCGTCGCTGCTTCTGAAGAGACATGCCGCGTCTGTGCATACAAGCGGAGCAGCCGGGCAGCGATTCAGTCTTCGTCACGAATTGAACGAATTTGTACGAATTGACACGAAGTAAAACAAATTGACATAACAATTCGTATTCATTTGTCAAAATTCGTGTAATTCGTGATCGGTGTGTCTATCAGTGGAGTAATCAGGCAGCAATACAGTCTCTGTCACGAATTGAACGAATTTGTACGAATTGACATAAAAAGCCGTGTTCGTTCGTCAAAATTCGTGTAATTCGTGACCGAAAGTTTCTGATCGCTGAGCAGCAACAAGAAGTCGAGGCATAGAACCATGAAAGTAGCAGTCATCGGCGGCGGTTCCAGCTACACACCGGAACTGGTCAACGGCTTTCTAGCCAGGGTGGAGACTTTCCCCCTGGACGAACTCTGGCTGGTGGACATCAGCCAGGAGCGGCTCATCGTGGTCGGCGGCTTTGCCCAGCGCATGGTCGCCGCGGCAGGTTCACCGTTTTCTGTACATTTGACGACGGATCGCCGGGCCGGGGTCGCCGGCGCCAGCTACGTCACCACGCAACTGCGCGTCGGCGGCATGGAGGCGCGGCGCCAGGACGAATACCTGGGCCGGCGCTACGGCCTCGTCGGCCAGGAGACCACCGGCATCGGCGGGATGGCCAAGGCGCTGCGCACCATTCCGGTGCTGCTCGGCATTGCGCAGGACATGGCCGAACTGGCGCCGGGCGCGCCGCTGGTCAACTTCACCAACCCCGCCGGCCTGGTGACGGAGGCGCTCGTGCGCTATGCGCCGGAGGTGCCGGCCGTCGGCGTCTGCAACGTGTCGATCACCACCAAGATGCACCTGCTGGAGCGCTGGGCGGCCATGACTGGCGTCACCGTTGCGCCGGAGCGGGCGCAGCTCGACACGCTGGGGCTGAATCACCTCACCTGGCACCGCGGCCTCACCATCGACGGCGAGGATGTCTGGCCGCAGATCATCGCCCATTACGTGGCAGAACTGCGCGCCGCCGAAGAACCGGAGTGGTCGCCCCACCTGGTGGCGAGTCTGCGCATGATTCCGAACTATTATTTGCAGTATTTTTACAATACATCACACAAAATTGCAGAGCAGGCGGCCTGGCCCCCGTCCCGCGCCGAAGCGGTGATGGCCGTCGAGCACGATCTCCTGGCCTACTACGGCGACCCGGCCAACAGCACGCCGCCCGCCGACTTGATGAAGCGCGGCGGCGCCTACTATTCCACGCTGGCGACGCAGTTGCTCAACGCCCACTACAATGACCTGGATGAAGTGCATGTGGTCAACACGCCGCACCAGGGCGCCGTGCCCGGCATCCCCGCCGATTGGGTGATGGAACTGCCGTGCCGCGTGGGCCGCGCCGGGATCGACCCGCTGCCGGCCGCGCCGCTGCATCCGGCAGTCGCCGGTCTTGCGGCTGCGGTGAAGGCCTACGAGCTGCTCACCGTGGAGGCCGCCGTGCATGGCGACCGCGAGGCGGCGTACCAGGCGCTGCTCGCCAATCCCATCGGACCGGAGATGGGGCAGGTGGATGCGCTGCTCGACGAGCTGCTGACGATCAACCGGCCCTATCTGCCGCACTTCTTCGACGGTCAATAGCCAAGAATATAGACCGCAGATTTGGCGGATGCGGCGGATTTCCGCGGATAAAACAGAAATCCGCGTGAATCCGCCTCATCCGCCAAATCCGCGGTCTATCCCTCTCTGAATGGAACAGGAT
>JAPKMV010000170.1 GCA_026645635.1 Caldilineaceae bacterium | reverse complement strand
TTCATCTTCACCAGGTCGAGGATCGCATCGCCGTAGTGGGCCGAACGCTGGGCGCCGATGCCGGGGATCTCCTCCAATTCGGCGCGCGACTGTGGCCGACGCTCAGCGACGCGCAGCATGAGGTCGTTGCTCATCACGACATAGGGCGGCTGCCCCAGGCTCTCCGCCAGCCGCCGCCGCCAGGACCAAAGGGCGCGCTGCAGGTTGGTGTAGCGGCTTGCGCCGGGCGCGTCCGGTGCGGCTGCCTCCCCCCCATCGTCCGCAGCGTTTGCGTCCGCGGGTTCGCCGTGCTGCGTCTGCCAGGCCTCCGCCACAACACGGCTGCGATGGGCCGGCGCCAGCACCGTGTACCCCTGGCGTGCGTACTGACGCAGCCGCCCATCTTCCAGCATCTCGTCGATGGCCATCAAGATCGCAGACTCGCCCAGCCCCTTGAGCGCGCCAAAGTGCCGCGCCTTGTCCTGCGCCGCAGTAGCCCGCGCCGAGCCGACCAACACCCGCGCCAGTGCACTGCGTCCAACCGGTCTGGACATGCTCATCAGGCAATCGACGATGATCGGCTCAACATCGGCGGCGTCGGGCAGCGCGTAGGTCGGGCGCGCCGCCGGCGCTACGTCGGGCCGGATGCCGGTGCAACTGTCGCACACCGTGCAGCGCAGGCGCGGCGGGCTGCCAAAATGCGCGCTGATGTAGCCGTGGCGACAGCGCTCGCTCGTGGCATAGCCGATCATGTCGTCGATGCGCCGCTGCGCCAGCGCGGACATCTGGTTGAGCACGCGCGTCAGACGGTCGCGCAGGTCGCCGTTGTGGGGCAACACCTCCACGTAGAGCGAGCGCTGGCGTCCTTTGACAGTCAGCCAGCCCTCCGCCTGCCAGTCGAGCAGGTGCGCTTCGGCGGCGTGGAGCGGCCAGCGCATGAAGGTTGCGATGTCCGCTGCGGCAAAGGTGGCCGACTGACCCGGCCCCAGCGCCAGCCCCTTGAGCAAGCGGGCAAAGCTGCGTTGTTCCAACGCACCCGGCGCCAGCGGTGCGGGCAGTGTCACCGTCAACTCGCGCGACAGGTCGAAGCCCCGTTCGAGCAGACCGCCGCGCTCCAACATGCTGATCGCAACGCGCACCGTGGTTTCGTCCACATTGAGCACCTGCTGCAGGCGCCGCGCATCGACCGGCCCGGCGAGCGGCGCTGTCATGATCAGAATGGGCGACGCGCCATCGGCAGCCGGCGCGTCGGCGGCCTGCGGTGTGGCGCCAAGCTGCACGGCCACGGCATTGTAGATCCGCTCCAGCAGTTCGACGCTGTATTCGTCCGCCGCGGCCCAGCGCCGCAAATTCACCCAATCGTTCGTGCTGTAAAAGAGCACACCCTGGCTGGGGATGCCGTCGCGACCCGCGCGGCCCACTTCCTGGTAGTAGGCATCCAGACTGCGCGACGGGTGAAAATGGACGATAAAGCGGATGTCCGGCTTGTCGATGCCCATGCCGAAGGCGATGGTGGCCACCACGACCCGGGTCTGGTCACTCATGAAGCGATCCTGCACCAGCGCGCGGCGCTCATTCAGGCCAGCGTGGTAGGCTTCCGCCGCCACCCCGGCGCTGCGCAGGGCGAGGGCCAGGGTTTCGGCGCGGTGGCGGGTGCTGACATAGACGATGCCCGCGCCGGGCGTATGCGTGACGAATTCAATCAGCGCAGTCAGTTTTTCGTCCTCGCTGTGAAACGCAATCGCCGAAAGATGCAGATTGTCGCGGAAAACGTCCATGCTGATGACGCGCGGCCGTTCCCGCACACCGTCCTCCGCGGCCACAGCGTCGCTGTCGGCGGTGATGTAGTCGATGATCTCGTCGCGCACGCGCGGTGGTGCGGTGGCGGTCATCGCCAGCGCGGGTGGGTTGCCCAACGCCTGCCGCGCCTCTTGAATAAAGAGGTAATCCGGGCGAAAATCGTGACCCCACATGCTGACGCAGTGCGCTTCGTCCACCACAAAGAGGTCGATGCCAGCCTGGCGCAGCGCGCGCAGAAAGGCTGTCTGGCGCAGCCGCTCCGGCGCAGCGTAGATCAGCTTGTAGCGCCCAGCCCCGATGCCGGCCATGCGCGCAGCAAGTTCGCTGTCGGTGAGGGTGCTGTTGATGAAGGTGGCTGCGCTCTGCGCGGCGCGAGGCAAACCCTCCACCTGGTCTTTCATAAGCGCAACCAACGGGCTGATCACGAGCGTGGCCCGCGGCTGGATCAGTGCAGGCAGTTGATAGCAGAGCGACTTGCCGGCGCCAGTCGGCATGACCGCCAGCACCGACTCCCCGCGCAGTACGGCGGCCAGCGTCTCCAGTTGACCGCTGCGCAGCACATCGAAGTTGAAATGGCGCAGCGTCTCCGCTTCGATGCGCCGCCGCTCGTCCGCCGAAACCGGCACTGCGGCTGGACCATGCAGTTCCCAGTAATAGTGGGTCGGGTCTTCGGCCAACATGGCGCTGCCGGCGACGAAGGGCGCCATCGCCTCCTGCAACTCGCTGAACTGGTGAATGCGCCGGCGTTCCAATTCCAGCCGCCCGGCGTTGGCCGTCTCTCGCCGCTGCAACTGATCGGCCAGCGCCACCAGCTCTTGCAGTTCTTCGTCTTCGATGCCGGCCGGCACGCCCGCGCCCAGGGCGCGCAGTTGTTCGTCGGCTGTCGTCAGCGCGCCCGTGTGGATAAAATGGCGTGTGAGGGCCAGCAGCACCGCCAGGTTATGCGGCTGTCGCGTCAGGTAGGTCGTCAGCACCGTCTCCGCCCGCTCCGGGTCGCCGACCGCATCAAAGACGATGCTGGCCACGCAAGCGGCCTGCGCCGAGCGCGGGTAGACGCGGCAAAGGTCAGCAGCCAGGGCGCGCGCCTGGCGCTGATCATCCAGGGCAAGCAGCACCAGGGCCTCGCGCATCTGGCTGCGCAGCGAGGTGCTGCGGCGTTGGCGGCGCTCCACCACCTCGAGGGCTTCGCGGTGGCGCTCCAGCCGCGCCAGCGCGCTGGCCTGATAATCGAGCAAGAAGAGCAGCGGGCCGTGCACCTGGCGCAGCGCGTCCAGCACAGTCAGCAGCTCGGCGGGGTCGCCCCACAGGTCGAGGTAGGCCAGCAACTGGTCGCGCAGTTCAGGCGGCAGGCTCGGCGCCACCGTCAGGGGTAAACCAAGACGGCTCAACAGATCATGGTCACTGGTTGGCACTTGCTGCATGAAGGTCCCAAGTTCTCCAACATGTTGCGGCGCGCAATTTGGATGGCGAGAAGATTGTACCACCTGCGGCGCATTTGTGCACGTCCGCAGGCGGGAGCGGGGCAGGGCGTGTGCAGGGTGAGGGGGTTTGGAGCACGATAGCCACGAAAGGTGCGAAAGACACGAAGGCGCCGCCATCTTTCGCACCTTTCGCGTCCTTCGCGATCCGGGTTCTTGCGCCCCCAACTTGAAATACGCCCGGCGGGAGCGGGGCAGGGCTTGTGCAGGGTGAGGGGGTTTGGAGCACGATAGACACGAAATGTACGAAAGACGCGAAGGGGCCGGCATCTTCCCGGACTGTCGTGGCGGGATCTCGCCTTGAACTACGCCTGGCGTGGGGGCTTCCAGTTCGGGGCGAGAAGCGATGGGCGGGATGGGCAGCCCTCCTCACGTTTTGACGGAGAGGGGCGCGTCTCATATAATTCAGGCGTGGCGGGCATTTCGACAACAGCGGGCGACATCCGATCGGCATTCCGTATAAGACTTTCATTTCGGGGCGCAGTAGACTGCGCCCCTTCCACAATAAATTCATGGCACCAGCAAAAATAGGGTTCACCCAGCGAAAGCGAGCAATAAGCATATGACACGCGTATTCGTCACCGGCATGGGCGCGATCACGCCGATCGGCAACGATGTGCCGACTTTCTGGCGCAATCTTCTCGATGGTATGTGCGGCGCCAGCAAAATCTCCGGCTTCGATACGGAGGATATGCCCCACAACATCGCCTGCGAGGTCAAGGGCTTCGATCCCAAACAGTACATGGAGCACAAGACCGCGCGCCGTCTGCACCGATCGGCGCAGTTTGCGGTGGCCGTGGCCAGGCAGGCGCTGACCGACGCCCGGCTCCGCGTGGACGAAAGCAACTGGGATCGGGTCGGCGTGCTGATGGCCACCGGCGGCGGCGGCATCACCGAAATCGAAAGCGGCGCGCTCGATGTCGTGCAGAAAGGCTGGCGCTCGGTCGGCCCCTTCGTGGTGCCCAGCGCGATGGCCAACGCCGTGAGCTGCGCCATTTCCATCGAGACCGGCGCGCGCGGCCCGGTGATGACCAGCACCGCGGCATGCGCCTCCGGCCATTACTCCATCATCGAGGGGTTTCACTTTCTCCAGCGCGGCGAGGCGGATGTGATCATCGCCGGCGGCACCGAATCGGTCATGTCGATGCTGACCATGGCCGCGTTTGGCCGCATGGGTCCGCTCTCCAGCCGCACGGACGATCCGCAGCACGCCTGCCGCCCGTTCTCCATCGACCGCGATGGCTTTGTGGCGGGTGAAGGCGCCGCCGCCGTGATCCTGGAAACCGAGGAACACGCCCGCGCCCGCGGCGCCACCCTCTACGCCGAAGTGCTGGGCGGCAAGCTGACCGGCGACGCCTTCCACATCACCGCGCCCGACCCGGACGGCGCCGGCGCAGCCCGCGCGCTTGCGGGTGCGATCCAGATGGCCGGTCTCACGCCCGACGATGTGGATATGGTCTTTGCCCACGGCACCGGCACGGTGCTCAACGACATCAGCGAGAGCAAGGCGCTCAAACGCGCGTTCGGCGAAGCGGCCTACAACATGAAGATCACGAGCATCAAGAGCATGATCGGCCATGCGTTGGGCGCGGCCGGCGCGCAGGCCGCGGTGGCTGCCATCTGTGCGCTGCGCGAGGGGCGTATGCCGCCGACCATCAACTACACGCCTGACCCGGAGATCGATCTCCACATCGTCGGCAACCAGGCCGCGACAGTGCCCGCACACATTGC
Organism: Caldilineaceae bacterium; assembly: GCA_026645635.1. Classification (GTDB taxonomy): domain Bacteria; phylum Chloroflexota; class Anaerolineae; order Caldilineales; family Caldilineaceae; genus Fredericiella. Next base: position 2,122 of record JAPKMV010000170.1, on the reverse strand, counting down.
CATCGTCAACGCCTTTGGCTTCGGCGGACAGAATGTCGTTGCGGTTTTCGGCGCCGCCAACGGCGCATAAGCCAGCCCATGTCCAACGAACGCTTCGAATGGATCGAGTTGGCGCAGCCAACCCCCAAAGCGCCGGTCAAACCATCCAAGGCGCCGGAGACGGTGGTCGGCAAGCGTTGCCCGCAGTGCGGCTGGCTGGACGATGAGACCACGCTCCAATGTCTCCGCTGCGGCTACCGCTACAATGTCGATTACGCCATGGCGGGGCGGATCGAGCAGATGGGCGTCACCTTGCCGCCGCGGCTGATTGAGACCGACCAGAGCCTCGAAAACTTCCTGCGCACCTACGGGCGCATCCGCCTGCCCGAGACGCTCGACCTCTTCCAACTGCGCCAGCGCGGGCTGGCGCTCCAGCTCAGCCAGGGCTTCGACCGCCTGCTCTGTCTCGACGAGATCGCGGTCGAGCACTACCAGCACCAGATCGACGCGGCGCTGCGTGCACTCCACGAGATGCGCGGGCGCGCGCTCCTCGCCGACGAAGTGGGGCTGGGCAAGACGATCGAGGCCGGCATCGTGATGAAGGAGTTGATCCAGCGCGGGCTGGCGCGCACCGTGTTGGTGTTGACGCCCGCGTCACTCACGGAGCAGTGGCGCGAGGAACTGCTGACCAAATTTGGCGAGGAATTCACCGTGCTCGACACGTTGACCCAGTGGGAGCAGGTCAACAACGCCGGCGAGGGACGCTGGATCGTGAGCCTGGATCGCGCCAAGTTGTCGCATCACAGCGAGCAGGCCCTCGCTCGGGAATATGATCTGCTGATCGTCGACGAGGCGCACAAGCTCAAGAACCGCACCACGCTGGCATGGCGCTTTGTCAACCAGGTGCGCAAGCGCTACGTGCTGATGCTCACCGCCACGCCGGTGCAGAATGACCTGATCGAACTCTACAGCTTGATCACGATCCTGACGCCGGGGCAGTTGGGCACGGTGCGCGCCTTCCGCCGCAACTTCGTGGAGCAGAGCGACCCGCGCCACCCCAAAAACCCGGCGTCGCTGCGCCGTCTGCTCAACGACGTGATGATCCGCAACCGGCGCAGCAAGGTGGACATTCAATTTCCCAAACGTCAGGCCGCCATCTATCACCTGGAGTTGAGCGAGGCGGAGTGGACGCTCTACCGCGAAGTGACGGAGTACATCCGCCGCCGCTTCCGCGACGGCGACAGCAACAAGCACCTGCGGCTCACGCTGGTGATCCTGCAAAAAGAGTTGAGCAGCAGCCCGCAGGCGCTGGCCGCGACGCTGCGCAAGATGGTCGAGGATCGCGCGCATGGCGACGGTGTGCGCGCCGAGCTGCGGCGCTTCCTGGCGCTGGCCGAGGCGATTCCGCTGAGCCGCAAGGTGCTGGCCGTGCGCGAACTGGTCAACCAATACCCCGGCCAGTTCCTGATCTTCACCGAATATCGCGAGACGCAGGCGATGCTCGAACGGCAGTTGCGCAATTGGGGCATCAGCACGGTGGGCTTTCATGGCGGGCTGGACATCGCGCAAAAGGAGCGCGCGGTGACGGCCTTCCGTGACGGCGATGTGCGCGTCATGGTGAGCACCGAAAGCGGGGCCGAGGGGCGCAACTTGCAGTTCTGCCACCAGTTGATCAACTACGATCTGCCCTGGAACCCGATGCGCGTCGAACAGCGCATCGGCCGGCTCCACCGCCTCGGCCAGGCGCACGACGTCACGATCTTCAACTTGAGTTGCAACGAGACCATCGAGGCGCATGTCATCGACCTGCTGGCGCGCAAGATCCGCATGTTCGAGTTGGTGATCGGCGAACTCGACATGATCCTGGGCAACCTGGAAGGCAACAAATCCTTCGAGGACCTCCTGCGCGAAGCGTGGGAAGGCAGCGCCGACGACGCCGACTTTGCGGAGCGCATGGCGGCATTGGGCGATCTGCTGGCGCGGGCGCGTCGCGACTACGAGCGCGTGCGCGAGAATAACGAACTGCTTGACCAGGAACTTGAGGGGGCGTAAGCGCACCATGTTGAAGCAACTGCAGTGCCCGTCGTGCAACGCCCCACTCACCTACGACGGCGCCGCGCCTACGATCCAATGTCCCTACTGC
>JAPKMV010000016.1 GCA_026645635.1 Caldilineaceae bacterium | reverse complement strand
GGATGATTTCTTCTGCCATTGCCACAATCCTTGTCGATTCAATGATAGACCGCGGATTTGGCGGATTAGACGGATTATCGCGGATATTTGTATTTATCCGCGTAAATCCGCCTAATCCGCCAAATCCGCGGTCTATTCCTACTTCATTACGCGCCGAATCCCCTCTACCACCTGCTCCTTGCCGGGGAGAATGTACTTCTCCAGCACCAGCGAGAAGGGGATCGGCGTGTCCAGCCCGGTGACGCGTTCCACCGGCGCCTTGAGGTCGCGGAAGCATGCCTCGCCGATCACCGCGCTCAGCTCGCTGGCCAAACCGCCGGTGCGCGGCGCTTCGTTGGCGACCACGGCGCGGCCGGTCTTGCGCACGGATGCCAGCACCGTCTCCGCGTCGTAGGGCAGGATCGTGCGCAGGTCGATCACCTCCACATTGATGCCCTCTTTCTCCAACTCCGCCGCCGCGGCCAGCGCCTCGTGCACCATCTTCATCGTCGCCACGACGGTGACATCCTTGCCTTCCCTGGCGATTCTTGCCTGACGCAGCGGCGTGGTGTAGTAGCCCTCGGGCACATCGCCCTTGATGCGGTAGAGCGCCTTGTGTTCGAGGAACAGGATAGGATTGTCGTTCTCGATGGAAGCGAGCAGCAGCCCCTTGGCGTCGGCGGGCGTAGCGGGCGCGACGATGACCAGGCCCGGTACGTTGAGGAACCAGCCCTCCACCGACTGCGAATGATGCGGTCCACCGCCGAAGCCGCCGCCGCAGGCCGTGCGCACGACGATGGGCGCCTTGAACTGCCCGTCGAACATGTAGTGCATCTTGGCCGCGTTGTTGACCAACTGGTCGTAGCACTCGCCCAGGAAGTCGGCAAACATGATCTCGGCGACGGGGCGCATGCCCATCATCGCCGAACCGACCGCCGTGCCGATGATCGCCGCCTCGGAGAGGGGCGTGTCGCGCACGCGCGTTTCGCCGTATTTCGCCCACAGGCCGCGGGTCACGCCGAAGTCGCCGCCCATCTCGCCGATGTCTTCGCCCAACATGTAGACGTTGGGGTCCCGTTCCAGCGCCAGGTCGAGCGCCTCGGTCAGCGCCTGCACAAAGGTGCGCGTGCGCGCAGGTGATTGTGTCATAGAAGCCGCCTTATGTAATTAAGTGGTGGGGTGTTAGGGTCGTGGGGTTTTGCTGCGCCCGCCCCAAGACCCCATCACCCCAAAACCCTAATTCTCCACAGTCCAGCCAACGTAGACATTCGCCGTCGCCTTGGCCGGTTCCGGCATCGGACTCTGTTTGGCATAGTCGATCCAGCCTTCAACCTCTGCCTTGACTTCCGCTTCGATCCGATCCACATCGTCGGCAGTCAAGGCGCTGTTTTCGATGATCTTGGCCCGCGCCAGCTTGAGCGGGTCGCGCTCCTCTTTCCAGTAGCGCACCTCTTCCGCCGGGCGAAACTCGCCGGAGAAGAGACCCTGCCAGCGCCAGGTCTTGAATTCGAGGAAGTACGGCCCGTTGCCCCCGCGGATGTAATCGACGGCCTTCTGCACCTCGGCATAGGCCAGTTCGATGTCGTTGCCGTCCACGACCACGCAGGGCATGCCGTAGCCCCGCGCCAGATCCACGATGTCGGCCGAGGCGTGGCCCTTGCCCACGGGCATGGAGATGGCATAGCCGTTGTTCACCAGCGCATAGAGCACCGGCAGCTTCCAGATCGCCGCCATGTTGAGGCTCTCGTGGAACTCGCCGCGGCCCACTGTGCCGTCGCCGATGATGCAGCAGGCGACGTTGGGCTGCCTGCGCATCTGGTAGGCGAGCGCCACGCCCAGCACCGTAGCCATGTACGACCCTTCGACGGCGTTGTCGCCGAAGTTGCCGACCTCGGGGTTGGCACTGTGCAGGCTGCCGCCCTTGCCGCCGGAGACGCCGGTGGCGCGGCCAAACAGTTCGGCCATGATGCGTTCGCCGTCGCCCTGATGCTTCTCCTGCGCCAGCGCGTTGATGCCGTGGCAGCGGTGGTCGGGGAAGAAGGCGTCGGTGGCATGAAGATGCGCGGCCAGCGCAGCCTGCGTCGCCTCTTGCCCCACGCCGGTGTGCAACATGCCGGGCACGTTGCCCTTCTTGAACTCGCGCTCCAGGCCAAACTCGAACGCGCGGATCAGCCACATATCGCGGTAGAGATCGACCAATGTTTCGATGTCTAGGGTCATAGTGGTTCCTTATTGAACTGCAGAATTGTGAATTGTGAATGGTCAATTGTGAATTGTGAAGTGAAGGGCCGCTCCCCCACTTCACAATTCAGACTTCACAATTCACAATTCAAACTTCATTGATCTTCCGCCACACCTTCTCCGGCGTGATCGGCAGATCCCGAATCCGCGCGCCCACGGCATGATGCACCGCGTTGGCAATCGCCGGGGCGACGCCGTCCATGGGAATCTCGGCCACGGCCTTGGCGCCGTAGGGTCCGCTCGGCTCGTAGGTGGGCACCAGGATCGCCTGCACCTCCGGCACTTCGTCGGCCTGGAAGATGCGGTAGTCGCCGAAGCGCGTCGCCAGTGAGCGACCGGCCTCGTCGTAGACCATCTCCTCGCTGACGGCATAGCCCAGCGCCTGCACCAGCCCGCCCTCGATCTGCCCTTCCGCCGTGCGCGGGTTGATCGCCGTGCCGCAGTCCACCGCCATCACCAGCTTCTGCACCGTGACCTGGCCGGTCTCGGTGTCCACCTCCACCTCGGCGTAGACCGCGCCAAAGGGCGGCGGCGAGTGCATGGACATGTGCGACGCGGTCGCCATGATCTGCTGGTGGTCGGCCACGTGCAGGCTGTGCAGCGCAATGTCAGCCAGCGACACGCTGCTGCCATCTGCGGCGGTGACTGTGCGGTCGCGCAGCGTCAGGCCGTCGGTTGTGGGGAGCTTGAGCATCAGCGCGGCGCGGGCCATGATCTGGTCGCGCACCTGTTCCGCCGCCTTCTTCACTGCACCGCCGGAAATGTAGGTGGTGGAAGAAGCGTAGGCGCCGGTGTCGAAGGGGGTGAAATCGGTGTCCGAGGAGTAGATGATGATGTCGTTGAGCGGCGCGCCCAGCGTCTCCGCGGCGATCTGCGCCAGCACCGTATCGGAGCCGGTGCCCAGGTCGGTGCCGCCGACGAGGACGTTGAAGCTGCCGTCGTCGTTCATCTTGATGCTCGCCGCACCCATGTCCAGCCCAGGGATGGCGGTGCCGTGCATGCAGACGGCCATCCCCAGCCCGCGGCGGACGTGCGGCCGCGCCGGATCGACGCGCCACTCCGGGTTCAACTTACGGTCCCAGGCAATCGCCGCCGCGCCCTGGCTCACGCACTGCTCCAGGCCACAGCTCTGCACGATCTGCGGCTGGCGGTCCAGGTCGCCCTCGCCCAGCGCCGCGGTGATCGGCACCGGGTCGCCGGAGCGCACCGCGTTCTTGAGGCGGAACTCGACGGCCTCGAAGCCAAGCGCGTCGGCGATCTCTTCCATCAGGCTTTCCAGGGCGAACTCGGCCTGGGGCGCGCCGTAGCCGCGGAACGCGCCGGGCGTGGGGATGTTGGTGTAGACCACATTGGCCGAGAACTGCATGTGCGGGCAGCGGTAGGTCGCCAGGCCGCGCAGCCCGGTGACGCTGCACACGGTCAGCCCGTGGGTGCCGTAGGCGCCGGTGTTGGAGACGACTTCCATGTCCAGCGCGTGGAGCGTGCCGTCGCTCTGCACGCCGGCGCGATAGGTGACGATCATCGGGTGGCGCGAGCGGGCGCTGGTGAACTCCTGTTCGCGTGTGTACTCGAAGCGCACCGGGCGGCCCGTCGCCACAGTCAGATGGGCGCAGAGATCCTCGATCAGCATCTCCTGCTTGCCGCCAAAGCCGCCGCCGATACGCGGCTTGATCACGCGGATGCGCTTGACCGGCAGTCCGATCAGCGGTGCGATCATGCGGCGCACGTGGAAGGGCACCTGCGTGCTGGTGCGGATCACCATGCGCTCGTCTTCGTCCCAGTAGGTGACGACGATGTGCGGCTCGATGGACGCCTGCTGCACCTGCTGCACGTGATAGGTGCGCTCGAAGACGTGGTCGGCCTCGGCCAGCGCCTGCTCCACTTCGCCGTAGCGGGCGTGAATCTTGACCGCAATGTTGCGCTCCACGTCGGCCACGCCCACCGCGTCCGGCTCGTCGTGGATCACCGGCGCGCCGGGCTGCATGGTGGCGATGGGGTCGAAGACCGCGGGCAGCACTTCGTATTCCACTTCGATCAGTTTGAGCGCAGCTTGGGCAATTTCCGGTGTCTCCGCCGCAACCACGGCAACGCGGTCGCCCACGTGGCGCACCTTGTTGTCCAGCGAGACCTGGTCCCACGGGTGCGGGTTCGGCCACGTCTGCCCGCCCGACGCGTAAATGACACGCGGGATGTCCTGGTGGGTGAGCACCGCGTGGACGCCGGGCAGCGCCCGCGCCTTGGTGGCGTCGATGCGGGTGATGCGGGCGTGGGCGTGGGGGCTGGTGAGCATCGCCCCGTGCAACATGCCCGGCAGGTCCACGTCGTCGGCGAAGACCGGCTTGCCCTTGACCAGCTTGACCGCGTCCACCTTCATCTCCGGGCGGCCCACCACGTCGGTGGCGGTCTGCGTGTCCACAGTAGGGAAGGTGAAGAAGGCCACTTTGGTCTGCGTGGTGATGTCGCTGCCCGGCCCCGGCAATTCCGGTTCGGGCGACGTGCGGATCGCATCGAAGAAGCCTTCGACCGGGATGCCGCCGGGCGCGTCGATGGGCGGCACGGCCTCGCCGCGCAGCATCGCCGCCGCGCGCAGCACCGCCTCCACTGGCTTGACATAACCCGTGCAGCGGCAGAGCACGCCGCCCAGCACATCGCGCACTTGCGCCTCGGTCGGGTTCGGCTCGGCGCTGAGCAGTTGGCGCGCGGCGAGCACCATGGCCGGCGTGCAGTAGCCGCACTGGATCGCGCCGGTTTCGGCAAAAGCCTGCTGGATCGGGTCGAGCGGCGCGCCGGGGCCGTTGTCGAAGGCTTCCACCGTGGTGATCGAGCGGCCATCCATCTGCGCGGCCAGGATCACACAGGTGGGCATCAACTTGCCGTCCACCAGCACCGAGCACGCGCCGCATTCGCCGGTTTCGCCGCCATCAGCGTCTCGCCCGGTTCGACGGCAAAACTGCGGGTCTGGCCGTTGAGGTTGATCTGGATGTTCATGAGGTTCTCCCGTCTATGGCTGGAGGTAATCCAATCTCTAATCTCCAATCTCCTGGTTCAGATGAGATTGGAGATTAGAGATTGAGATCTCACGCTAATACCTGGTTGAGCGCGCGGCGGGCGAGCACTTCGGCCATCGCCCGGCGGTACTCGGCGCTGCCGCGGTAGTCGCCCTGTGGCTCCACATGCGCAAGCACGGCGGTGATGAGCAGCGCAGAAGCCTGCTGCGGGTCGTCATCCAGCTTTACCTCCGCCGTGATCGGGCCGGCAGCCGCACCGGCCACTGCCACGCGCGCCAACGTGGGCGAGACCGCAGCGGCCGCGGTCACAATGGCCTGGTCGAGCGGCGACCGCGCCACGCGTGCCAGTGCACCGCGCCACTGACCGGCGTCGGCGATAGTGATCTCCTCCAACACGGTGTGCGGCGATGGTTGATAGGCCGCAAGCGCGCCGCCTTCGCCGCCCATCACCTTGACCTGGGCGCCGAGGACGAGCAGGGCCAGCAGCACCTCGGGCGGGCCAGGCGGCGTAGCGGTGGCGCCGTCGATGGCGCCGGCCACCGTGGCCAGATTGCGCAGCCCGAAGTGGGCAGCAAGCGCCGCCGCGCGACAGAGGATGCCGTCGGCTACATTGGCGAGCGGCGCAGACGCAACGAGCGCTTGCAACGTCGCACAGGCGCCGATCTGGATAGCGGTTGAGGTAAAGGTGATGGCATGGGGGATCATGGCTTGCAGATCGACCACGGCGTCCGTCTGTGCGTAGGGCGCATCGGGCAGGCGTGGGCCGACGACAAGCGCGCTGGTGAGCGTGTCCGTTCGTTGCAGGAGTTCCAATGCCTGTGACGGCGAGGATGCACGGTGAAACTCACGGATGGTTGTTGGCATAAAGCCTCCGTTGGTTGTCTTCGTTCAAAGCTAGGAGCACATGCGCAAAGTGGGGTGAAGTCACATTAGCATATCGAGATGACGATGTCAAGCATTGCTAAAAGTATTTCAAGTGACACTCAATAAATGATTGACAGCGCGGGATACACGGTGTACACTCACGCTATGTCCACCACTCGCCGCACCACACGCCATGCCGGGCGCACCAACGGTGACGCCCCCGATCCCCTGGGCGAACGCGTGCGCGAACGGCGCAAGGAATTGGGGCTGAGCCTGGAAGAACTGGCGGCGCGCACCGGGTTGACGGCCAGTTTCCTGAGCCTGATCGAACGCAACATCAACAACCCTTCGCTTGATTCGCTTTACCGCATCGCCGAAGCCTTGGATGTGCCACCCTTCTACTTTTCCGTGGATGGGAGCGCCGGGGCCACGGTGCAGAACCCGGTGGTGCGTCGCAACGAGCGCATCCAGATCACCTTCCCACCGGGCGACGTGACCAGCGAGCTGCTGGTGCCCAACTTGCGCAATAAATTGGAGGTCTTCATCTCGCGCGTGCAGCCTTCGGCGGGCAACGTGGCGCGCACGCCCAAGATGGCGTCGGAGGAATGCCTCTATGTGATGGAGGGCCGTCTGCGCGTCGTGCTCCATGAGCAGGAGTATCTGCTGGAAGCGGGCGACAGTATCTACATCCAGGGGTTTGCCCTGCGCGAGATCAGCGCCGTGGGCGACGGCGAGGCGGTCTTCCTCTCGGCGATCACGCCGCCGATCTTTTGAGGGGCGACGGTTGACGTGATGGCTTTGGTTCGGATCGATCATGTTGCGTTTACTGGCGACATATTGGGCATCTATCTGAACGACGGCCGTGCAATTCAACTGGAGTCGGCGCGCTACGCTTGGCTGCAATGGTTGTTCACAGCTAGCTCAGAGCAGCGCAGCCGATGGGAAATTGTGCCAACTGGCGGCGGCGTCTGGTGGCCTGATCTCGATGAAGGCATTGAGTTACAGCCGCTGCTCGACATGCAACGTTTGCACTGATCGTTGTTGATTCAGGATCAACCGCAATGATAGATTTCAGCGTTGGCGACGCATCAAAGTTGAGAAGCCATGACACTGCAGAAATCAAATTGGCGCATGAACCAGAAGCGCCAGTAATGGAAGCCAGCGATGTTTGGGACGATGCTTGGCGGCTCTCAAGAGCGCGGCAGCAAGTCCGCAGTGCCGATTTGAATGTGGAGAGTAATGAGACATGCAGCCTGTCGATCTGATCGTCCACAGTTCACTCATCGTCACCCAGGACGAACAGCGCACTGTCATCGAAGATGGCGCGCTCGCGGTGCACGACGGCGTGATCCGCGCTGTCGACACCAGCGCCGTGATCCTCGCCGCATACACCGCGCCCAAGACCATCGACGCCAGCGGTCGCGCCCTTTTTCCCGGCCTGTGCAACATCCATACCCACCTCTTCCAGTCCGCGGTCAAGGGACTGGGCGAGGACATGGCCGTGGAGCAGTGGGTGCAGGCGGTCACCTTTCCCACCGCCGCGGCGATGACGCCTGAGGAAGTCTACCTCCTCAGCCTGGTGAGCTGCCTGGAGAATCTGCGCAGCGGCGCCACCACGGTGATGGACTTCATGTACGGCATGCGCGACCCGGCGCTGCACGACGCGGTGATCCGGGCGATGCTCGACAGCGGGCTGCGCGGGCGCTACACGCGCACCATAGTGGACAGCGGCGCGGCGATGGGTATCCCGTCGACCATGCTCCAGCCGGCAGAGGAGTCGCTGGCCCACGCGCAGGAACTGCAAGCCCGCTACAACGGCGCCGGCCACGGCCGCCTCGACATCGGGCTGGCCATCGGCGTGATCTGGGCGATGACCGTCGACGGGCTGGCCGCGGTGCGCCGCGCCGCCGACACCACCGGCATGACCATCACCATGCACGTCAACGAGACGCCCTTCGACGACGTGGCGGCCCAGGAAATGTCAGGGCTGCGCACGATCCCGCTCCTGGCAAAAACAGGCGTGCTCGGTCCCGACTTCATCGCCGTTCACTGTGTCCATATCACCGACACGGATATCGCCCTCTTTGCCGCGCACAACGTGGCCATTGCCTACAACGCCGTGAGCAACATGTATCTTGGCTCCGGCATCGCGCCCATCACGCGCATGATGGACGCGGAGCTGACCATTGGCATCGCCACCGACGGGTCGGGCAGCAACAACTGCCAGGACATGCTGGAGACGCTCAAGTTCAGCGCGCTGCTACAGAAGGTGGGGCGCATGGAGGCAAGCTGTGTGCTGGCGCAGCGGGCGCTGGACTGGGCGACCCGCGACGGCGCCGCTGCCTTGGGGCTGGGCGACCGGGTGGGTTCGCTGGCGCCGGGCATGCAGGCCGATTTCTTCCTGGTCAACCCCTTCACGCCCAAGGCCATTCCCGTGCATGACCCGGTGGCGACGCTGGTCTACTCGTCCGGTCAGGCCAACGTGGAGACGGTGGTGGTGGACGGCCGGGTGCTGATGGAGGGCGGCGTCTTCACCCACCTGGACGAATCAGCCCTGCTGCGAGAGGCGCAGCGCGCTGCGCAGAACCTGGCCCGGCGCGCCGGTACAGAGCGGCTGCTGGATACGCGGTCGCGCTGGCGGCCGGTGTAGTGGACGGCAGGACTACGCCAGGTCGCCGGCCAGGCCGCGCAGCGTCGCCAGGATGGTCTCCAGTTCGCGCGCGGCGTGGATGTAGTCCACCGCCGCGTCGGCCAGCGGCTGCATGTGTTCCTGCTCGAAGCGGGCGGCGGTTTCATCCTGCCAGCGTTCTGCCGCCGCCTGCCACGCCTGTTCAACCTGCCGCGCCGCTTCCAGAACCGGCGTGCTCAGCTCATCCATGCTGCTCACCCGCGCCGTTCCGCGCCGCCAGGGACGCCCTCGCGCCGCTCTGCGGGCAGTTCTGCGTTCCGTTCCGACCAGGGTGAGGGCAGCGGAGGCTGGTGGGCCGGTGACTCCTGCGGGAAGGCTGCGGGGGCAGCCTCTGCAGCAGTTTCCACGGTCACCTGCTGCAAATCGATCCCCGCCTCCAGCACCTGCCAGGCGCCGTCAGGCTGGCGCTGGTAAACATCCGCCGTGAACGCCTGGTGGTTGACCACCACTGCGAGCACCGGCACGTTCTCCGGCCCCAGTGTTTGCACCAGCCGGCCGATGCGTTCGTTGGCCGGACTCCACTGTTTGGAAGCGGAGTCCGCCATGTTGTCGGCTTGCTGTGCGTTCCAGCCGGGTGAACCTTGCTCGCCCGCCAGCGTCTGACCGAGGCGCAGCTTACCGTCATGGCTGGCTTTGGATTCCACGACGATGACCGGCAGCCCCGGCGCGCGGAAGATGCGGTCGAAGCCGTGGGCCGGCTGGGTGAACGGGACTTCCTGCAGGCCGAAGCGCTCGCTCAGCACGGCGGCGGCGACTTCCTCGGCGGTGCGCCCCAACGCCCGGTTGCTATGCCCGATGGCCAGCCGCAGCGCGCCGACGGTCGCCGGCAGCAGCCAGGGGATGCCGGACCTGCCCAGGTTGAGTGCGGTGGTCGCCAGCGTGGTGGCGTAATAGCTTTCCAGCGCAGTGATACGGCGGTCGAGGTAGCCGGTGGCTGCGGCCAGGTCATCGTCGGTAGCCCGCTCCAGGGCGTATTTGCGACTGCGCCAGGCGTTCACCGCACTGTCGAAACGCCGGCGCAGGTGCAGGATGCGGGTTAGCCGCTGCTCGGCGTCCCACAGCGCCTGCTGGATATGGTAGTAGTTGACGGGATAGCCGTACATGGCCGCGGCGTGGCATTCGTAGAGTCTGGTGGTGAGTTCATTCACTGCGCGGCGGGCGGCGTCTTCCTGGCGGTCCAGGGTGGCGGCGCCGCGCTCGACGGCAAATTCGGCGTCCGGCAGCGCCTCATACACCCGCGCGGCGAAGCTCAGCAGCGCGGCGCGCACAGACTGGATGGCTTCGAGGTCGGCGTGGATGGTGGTCATCGAGCTACCTCTGCAAGGGCCGCAGGGGCGCGTCTCTACGCGCGGCGGAAATCGTCGGCGTGCTGGATGAGGCGGGCGAGGTGTGCTTCGTGGCCGTCGGCTGCGGCCAGATACCGCTCCACGCCGTGGGCAACCTCTTCGAGGTCGCGGCCCAGTTCGTGATACTTGGCGTCGGTCCATGCGCCACCCAGCTCGCGCCAGTGGCCGATCATGCTGCGAAACTGTTCGTCGAGCATCTGATCGAAGCCACGCAGATGGTCGAGAAAGCGTCGCATCTGTTCGACATCGGTGTCGATTCTGCTCATCGTGGTTGTTCCTTTCGCCCAGCAGTGCCGCGGATCACCATTCGCGGTAGAAGCGGCGCAGCTCGTCCAGCGTGGCGGCGCTTTTCAATTTGTCCAGAATGGCCTTGAGCCTGGCGCTGTCGTCGATGGCGGCGATCTCGGGATAGAGACGCAGCCCGGCGTCACCGAACTTCAATTCCAGGCCCAGTTCGATAGCAGCCAGCAGCCCGGCGCGTTCACCTTCGCGTCGCCCTTGCTGTAAGCCCTGCTGCAACCCTTGCTGCAACCCTTGCTGTAGACCCTGCTGCAATCCTTGCTGCAACCCTTCCGACAGTCCCTCCTGGCGCCCCAGCTTGATGCCATCCTCAACCCATTTTTCAGCCCATTTTTCTGCCAGTGCCGTCATCTCTTCGTCTCCTGCATCGAGAAAGACCTCTTCCACCGCCGCGCGCAGGTCGGTGCCGCTCACCCAGTTCGTCGCCACCGATAGATAGCGCAGCAGGGTCTCCAGCGCCTCCAGCCCGCGCTGCGCCGTGACAACATCGTACAACAGGCGCATGATCTGCGGCAACTGCGCCCGCAGTTCCTCGCGAAAGGCGTATTTCAGCGCCAACAACGCCGCCCGCAGTACGGCTTCCCCTTTGAGATCCTCGTCGCTGTAGTGCGACAGATCGCACAGCCAGTAGCGAAAGTCCGGGGTGTAGGGTTGCAGCGCCGGCGGCAGGTCGACAAAAAGGTCGTGCAGGCGCTCGGGCTGCTTCCAAGTCGCCGCGCCATGATAGAGCACCAACGGCACGATCGGCCACAGCTTGCCGTACTGGCGTAGATGCGTCTCCCAGATACGCACCATGTAGCGCAGCACTTGAAACGCCACCTCCGGGTCGGGGTAACTCTTGTGCTCGATCAGCACGTAGATGTAGGCGTCGCGCTGATCGAGCATCTGGACACGGTAGAGCAGGTCCGTCAGGTGCTGGCGCAGTTCGGCGTCGATGAAGGAGTCGCGCATCAGTTCCGGCGGTTCGGCCGGGTCGATCAACGCGGCGACGTCCGCGGGCAGGTAATAGCGCAGAAAGTCACGCGCCGCAGCCGGCTGCGCCAGGGTCTCGCGGAAGTAGCGGTCATGGGGATTGTTCAGGTCGGCCATAGGGTTCGCCTCGGGCGAGCAGCAGACTCACACAGATCAGCGCTGCTGCGATTATAGCCGCGCGCCATCGCCGGGGCAAGGCGGGGCAAGCTGCGATCGGCGGGGCCGCCCAAACCCGACCGTCACGCCGGTTCCGGGCAGGGGCGACCCCTGGTCGATATGTGCCCGGCCGGTGGTTCCGGCGCGGGCAGGAATCAGCGGCGCCAGCTCTCAAACCTTGCTGCGCAAGCCGTGACCGGCGCAGATTGCTGGCGTCCCGCCATCCTTGCGGCGGAACGGAAAGCTGTGGGCAACCACACGAAAACCGTTGTTCGAGTTCCGGTTATTCGAGTTGTTCCTGTTCCGGGACGAGCACCCACCCCCAGACGCTTCCGCTGACCCCTGCAAAACCAGCCGAGTTCAGGCCGATTGTTGCCTTTCCGCACTGCTGCGCGTCACCTTCTGCCACGCGCCCAACAGACGACCGATCTCACTCACCATGTGGCTGCCATGCTCGTACTGACCCAGGCTCAGCCACGTCAGCCGGTGCGCCAGCCGCAGATAAAGGCGCACCTTGTCCAGTTGTGCATCCGCTGCCAGCAGCCATTCCAGACGCGCCGGCCCGCGCCGGCTGTTCGCCTCCAGGATCGCCTCCTGGAAATTCAGCGCCGCATCGAGCAGTCGCCGGGTGACCGTCTGCCGGTGCAGCCGCGGAAAGTGGTTGGTGACCGCCGTCAACCAGGCGAGGAAGTCCATCGTCTTGGTAAAGAGCGGCAGTTCCTCACCCTGGTTCACAGCCGCACTCCCCGCACCAGCGCCCGGCGCAATCCCCACGTGTTGGCGTAGCGTACATGGTTGACCCAGCCGCGCAGCGAATCGTCCACCTGCGTGCGCGGGATGCGCCCGCCACGGTACTCCGCCAGCAGCCGGTGGAATCGCCGCCGGTAGTGAATGCCCTTGCGCCGCAGCAGCCGCCGGTGATCCGGATAGACGACAAAACCCAGAAAACGCACGCCGTCGGCAGTCGGGCGCACCTGCGCCGAACCCCCATGCAGGGCGAGCCGCAGCTCCGTCAGCCGCTCGATCAACGCCGCTTTCCACTGCCAGAGCGTGCGCTTGTCGTCGGCGAAGAGCAGGAAGTCGTCCACGTAGCGCAGATAGGCGTGGCAGCCCAGCCCGTTGGTGACAAAGTGGTCGAACTCGTTGAGATAGCAGTTGGCCCAGAACTGGCTGGTCAGGTTGCCGATGGGCAGCCCGCGCGGGCGCAACGCCGCGTAGAGACCGTCGCCGGGAAAATCGACAAGGTCATACTCGTTGGTGAGCACGCCGGCGCCGCTCGCCAGGATGCGTGCGATCAGGCGGCGGATGTCGCCGTCCTGGATGCGGCGGTCGAGGATACGCTGCAAGATGCGGTGGTCGATGGACGGGAAGAATTGGCGTAGGTCGCATTGGAGCACGTAGCGGTATTGCTGCATCCACTGCTGGCACGTGTCCAGACAGGCGTGCGTGCCCTTGCCAATGCGGTTGGCGTAGGAATGGGCGATGAAACTGGCCTCGAAGGCCGGCTCGATGATGTTGCAGAGGGCATGATGCACGACGCGATCGCGAAAGGGCGCGGCGCTGATCAGGCGGCGCTTGGGTTCGTGGATGTAGAAATGGACATACGCGCCGGGGTGGTAGGTCTGCGCCGCCAGTTCCTCCTGCAGCCGCACCAGGTTGTCTTCCAGCCGATACTCGAAGCGAGAATGAACGGATTGGGATTCTTGCACCACGGAACGCCGCAAGGCGATGTTCTGATCCGCTTATTCTGCCGATCCGTGTTCTAAAATTCGGCCGCCTACGGCGGCATTTGTTTGTGGGGGCGCCGCCCCCACACCCCCGCCCCGGCCTGTGCTACCGCACAACCGGGGAGAGCACAGCGCCCCAGCGTAGCCAGAGACCAGAGACCCCAGAGCACCAGAGGACCAAAAGCTAGGGGGCAACCACACGAAAACCGAAGTCCGAGTACCGGAGATTCGAGAGGCTCCAGTCCCGGGACGAGCACCCACCCCCAGACGAGCCGGAGTTGTATTTCCGTATTGCATAACCTCCGCTTTCGTGTGGGTCGGCAGTCCATTCCCACTCGACGCCACCCACGTCAACCCAGCGTCTGCCGTCGTGGTTCTGCGTGCACACTGCTTTCACCCACTGCTGTTCTGTGGGCAACTTGACCCCTGCCCAGGCGCAAAATTGTACAGCGTCGTCATGACTGACACTGTTCACCGGACCATTACCTGCACCGCCTGGAGAAGCCGAATAGCCCGTCGCTGACATAAACGCCTTGAACTGAGCGAAGCTCACCGGAGCGTAGGATATCCGAAACTCTGACAGATTCACATTTTTACCGTCGAAGCTGAATTCACCGGGTGGTATCCGCACCAAATTGAGCGTACCCAAAAACGCCCGCTGGCGCAATTGTTCCGCATCCTTAAACGAATCGATACGTTTGAGTAGTGCTTTGAAGGTGCCAAAGGCAGCTTCATCCTTTCTCTGGTTGAGTTCGTCTACGCCCTGCTGATACTGGCACTCGCACCACACTTCATTTGCCACATCATACAACGCCCCCTCCTTCTCCGCCAGTAGCGGCTTGAGCGTCTGCCGCGCGGCGTCCCACTGGCCGGTGGCCACCTGCGCCTGCGCCAGCCGCAGGATCGCCTCGCGCAGCGCCACGTAGCTGGTCTGCGCCCGCACGAATAGTTCGGTCACCTCGGCATCGCCGCGGCGCGCTTTGGCCGGCGGATCGGCCACGGCCACGGGCGCGCCGGCAATGTGGGCCAGCCCGGCCTGCGCCAATGCCGTGCGCGCGGCTTCCTCCAGGCTGGTCACCGCCGCGGCCAGGTCGCCCAGCCGTTCCTGTTCGCCGGCGGCCACGGCGCGGCGGGCGCGGTGCGCGGCCTCCAGGCGGGCGCGTTCCGCCTGCTCCGCGGTAGTCAAGTCAGCCGTGGCGCGGGTGAACTCGGCGTCGGCGGTCTGCTGGCTGCGCAGGTGGGCGGCGCGTGCCTGTTCATAGGCGCGCAGGGATTCGCGGAGAATGGTTTGCAGATTCTGGTTGGTGGACATCGTGGGGTGGCTCCTTTGGGCGCCGTCTCTTGATCAGAGATACTCGATCCGGTTTTGCATTTCGTCTGTTGTCAGCACTTCGTAGACCAACAGCAGCCAGCGGACAATCTCACCGACCCTGCGTCTACCGCCTGTGATGAACACAATGCCCGCATGATCGGGCAAGGTCTTCGCCATCTGGAGGAAATCGCTATCCTGGGTCACCAGTACACGCTGTTCGCTGCGCGCAAAGCGCAACTACGCCGTGTCATCGGCTGTCCGCAGGTCGGCGTCCACCGTCGTGGTGACGCTGACACCGTGCAGACGGAGCGCCTCGGCAATGCGCGGGTCAATGTGCTCGTCCAGGTGATAGGCAATGCGCATCACAGCAGCCTACTTTGTCTCCTGCAATTGGCGCAGTTTTGCCTGCAACAGCGATGGGTGCTGGGCGCGCATCGCTTCCACCACGGCGTGATCCGCGGCAATCGACTGTTCGATCGCCGCTTGATGGTCGTAGTAGTAAGCCATTGCGACATAGACCGCCGCCAGCGGCAGGTCGTAGGTGGCGGCGATCTCTTCCAGGCTCATACCCTGCAGCAGGTAGAACTGCTTGACATCCGCCACCGTGATCCGGGTGCCGTCGATGCGCGGTCGCCCGCCGCGATAGCCGGGTTCACTGACAATGAAACGATCCAGCACTGCTGCCATCATGCCCTCCCTAATCGATCATTGTTCTCACGGCAACTGCGCAAGCACGCGTTGGCACAGTTCTGCTTTGATCCAGATATCCCGCCGCAATGCAATCATCTCGATAAGAGTTTCCAGTTCCTGCCGTGAGACAAGGTCCGCTTGATAAGCCTGCACGAGCACACCTAATGTCCCCTTCACCTTCAGGCCAAGACGACGCGCTTCTTCTCGCGCCGCCTCATCGTCAATCAGCACCAGGGCTGCCGGTGTGCTGCTCGCAGCGTTGAGTGTCTGGATCTCGCCGTCGCCAAGCAAGACTCCTGGCGAAATGGCAACCGACATCTGTTGGGGCGAAGGCAGAATCGGCCAGCCGTAAAGATCGCAAGCCATTTGGATGCTCAAGGCTTCTGGTTCGCGGCGCGCCAGTCCCTTGGTCACGGCCTCGTCATAGACAGCCTGCGGGACTTGAACCACTGTATATAAAGCAGCCAACAGATGGAGACATGCAAGTTTCCCCAAAGCAATCAGTGGGCCGGCATCCGTGATCACGTTTTCTGGCAAG
>JAPKMV010000169.1 GCA_026645635.1 Caldilineaceae bacterium | reverse complement strand
TTGCGACGCAAGCCCAGGCGCCAAGTGCAGCTCCGCCACAGTCACCCAAAAGCGCCACGGAAGCGGCGCCTGCACCAAGAGAGGGCGCCATGCCGGCTGGGCGCGCCGACGTTGAGCCTGCCAAACTGGATGCCGACGCAGCCCGCCGCCTCTGGACGCGCTGGAAAGAATTTGTGGCCGTGGTCAAGGCGCAGTGTGGTCAGCAGGCTGCGGCTGCATTGCAGGCGGTGCGCGACATTGCTGTCGGCGAGCAGACGGTGGCTCTTGCCTTTGGCAACAATGAATTCTCGCGCTCGTTGGTGGCGAAGCCTGAAAATTTGGCCTGCGTGACCGACGCACTCAGCCATTTCGTCGGCCGATCGGTTATCCTGGAATGCCAGATGGGTGAGAAGGCCAGTGTGGCCGGTCGCATAGTGGCCGTGACAGAGACGCCGTCAAGCGGCCCTGACCCACTATTGGAGTTTGCAGTCTCAGATTTGGGCGCACAGGTGGTCAAGTGACAAACGCCCCAGCGCTCCCCGAATAGAATGTGACAACTGACTCATGTATTTGAACAAAGAGAGGACTACAACAAGATGAGCAAACGCAAAGGCTATGGCGGCGGCAGTTCCCGCGGCGGCGGCTTTCCTGGCATGGGCGGCGGCGGCATGGGCAACATCATGGCCCAGGTGCAGAAGATGCAAGAGGAAATGGCCAAGACCCAGGAAGCGCTGGGCGCCGAAGAGCTTACCGTGAGCGCTGGCGGCGGCGCAGTGACCATCGTCATCACCGGCCACAGTGAGTTCCGCTCGCTGACCATCAAGCCGGAGGTGGTCGATCCGGACGACGTGGAGATGTTGCAGGATCTGCTGCTGGCCGCGATCAACGACGCGCTGGGGCAGGTGAAAAAGCTGGAAGAGGAGCGCATGGGCGCGCTGACCGGCGGCATGGGACTGCCGCCCGGATTATTCTAAACTGACCTATGCAACCACTCGCCGAACCTGTCACCCAACTGATCGACGCCTTCTGCAAGCTGCCGGGGATCGGACCGAAGACGGCGACGCGGCTGGCCTACTTCTTGCTGCGCAGCGACGAGGCGGTGGCGCTGAATCTCGCCAGCGCGCTGGAAACGCTGAAGGCGCGCACCGTCTTCTGCCGCGAGTGCCACAACATCGCCGACAGCGACCCCTGCCCGATCTGCAGCAACCCGCAGCGGGATCACAGCCTGATCTGTGTGGTGGAGGAGCCGCTGGACGTGCAGGCGGTGGAGCGCACCCGCGAGTACAACGGCGTCTACCACGTGCTCCACGGCGCCATCTCGCCGGTGGAGGGCGTGGGGCCGGAGCAGCTCAAGATCGGCGAACTGCTCCAGCGCATCCAGCGCGGGCAGGCGCCGGGCAGCGCGCCCGACGACGGCATCCCGCGCGCGCCGGTGGCGGAACTGCTCCTGGCCACCAATCCCAACCTGGAGGGCGAGGCAACGGCGATGTACATTGCACGGCTGACGAAGCCGCTGGGCGTGCGCGTCACGCGGCTGGCGCGGGGTCTGCCCATGGGCGGCGACCTGGAATACGCCGACGAAGTGACGCTGGGGCGCGCGCTGGCCGGGCGGAGTGAGATGTAGGGAGATTGAGATGATCCGGACATACGAGGCGATCATCAATGAAAGTGGTGATGTCGAACTGCTTGAGCCGGTGAAGTTTGCGCGTGCGCGCCGTGCGCTTGTCACCATTCTTGAAGATGCACCCGCTGAAAGTCAGCGCCGCCCCTATGGCCTGGCGCAGGGTCAATTTGTGGTCCCCGATGACTTTGATGCGCCGCTGCCGGAAGAACTGCTGCGAGAATTCGAGGGGGCATGAGAGTGCTCCTCGACACGCACATCTTCCTGTGGTATATCAGCGCCGCACCGCAAATGCCGTCTGAAATGCTCGAAGTTCTGCGCAACCCACAGCATGATGTCTATTTGAGCGCCGTTTCCGTTTGGGAAGCGTCGGTCAAATATCATCTAGGCAAACTGCCGTTGCCTACCGCACCTGCTCTCTATCTGCCAGTGCAGCGTGAGTTGCATCGCATCGCCACCTTGAGCCTTGACGAAAAGTCCATCGCCCATCTCGATCAACTGCCGCCTTTGCACCGTGATCCCTTTGACCGGATGTTGGTCTGTCAGGCTATCGAGCATGGCATGTCGCTTGCCACCGTTGATCCGTTGATCCGCAGCTACGCTGTGAAATGCGTATAGATTATGTGCCCAGCAGCCATGCGCACTCAGTAATTTGTGAGCAGATTGTTCTGTCACAGGAAAGAGAGACATTATGAACGAAACAGCACCCAACAAACTGGAAACCCTCAAAAAACAGTGGCAAGAAAGCGTCTTGCAGCCTCAACTCAAAAAGAACCCGGAGCGGCAGGCGCGTTTCACCACCAGCAGCGAGGCGATCGAAGTGGACCCGGTCTACGTCCCCGCGGATGACGTCGCCGCCACCTATCTCGACAAGCTGGGGCTGCCGGGCGAATACCCCTACACCCGCGGCGTGCAGTCGAACATGTACCGCGGCCGCTTCTGGACGATGCGCCAGTACGCCGGCTTCGGCAACGCCGCTGAATCCAACGCACGCTACAAGTTCCTCATCGCCCAGGGGCAGACCGGCCTCTCCGTCGCCTTCGACCTGCCCACGCAGATCGGCTACGACGCGGACCACGCCTTTGCCGAGGGCGAGGTGGGCAAGGTGGGCGTCTCCATCTCCAGCCTGCGCGATATGCAGACCCTGCTCGACGGCATCCCGCTGGACAAGGTGAGCATCAGCATGACCATCAACGCGCCGGCCGCCGTGCTGCTGGCGATGGTGATCGCGGTGGGCAAGCAGCAGGGCGTGCCCGCCAGCCAACTGCGCGGTACGGTGCAGAACGACATCCTCAAGGAGTACATCGCGCGCGGCACCTACATCTTCCCGCCCACGCCGTCGATGCGGCTAATCACCGACATCTTCCGCTACTGCGCCGCGGAAGTGCCCAAGTGGAACACCATCTCGATCAGCGGCTATCACATCCGCGAGGCGGGCAGCACCGCGGCGCAGGAAGTGGCCTTCACCCTGGCCAACGGCATCGAGTACGTGCAGCAGGCGATCAACGCCGGGTTGGACGTGGACGACTTCGCCGGCCAGTTGAGCTTCTTCTTCAACGCGCACAACAACTTCCTGGAAGAGGTGGCCAAGTTCCGCGCTGCCCGCCGCCTGTGGGCCAAGATCATGCGCGAGCGCTTTGGGGCGAAGGACTCGCGCAGTTGGCGGCTGCGCTTCCACACGCAGACCGGCGGCAGCACCCTCACCGCGCAGCAGCCGGACAATAATACCGTGCGCGTGACGATGCAGGCGCTGGCCGCAGTGCTCGGCGGCACACAGAGCCTCCACACCAACAGCAAGGACGAGGCGCTGGCCCTGCCCACGCAGAAGGCGGTGGAGATCGCGCTGCGCACGCAGCAGATCATCGCCTACGAGAGCGGTGTGGCCGACACGGTGGATCCCCTGGGCGGCTCCTTCTACGTCGAGGCGCTCACCGACGAGATCGAGCGCATGGCCGAAGCCTACATCGCCAAGATCGACGAGATGGGCGGCGCGCTGCGCGCGGTGGAAGAAGGCTACGTCAGCCGCGAGATCCAGGACGCCGCCTATCGCACCCAGCGCGCCATCGAAAAGGGCGAGCAGGTGGTCGTGGGCATGAACCGCTTCCAGACCGACGAGCACAACGAGGGCGAACTGCTGCGGGTCAACGAGAGCGTGCGCGTGGCGCAGATGGCGGCGCTGGCGCAACTGCGCAGCGAGCGGGACAACGCTGCGGTGCAGGCGATCCTGGCGCGCATCGACGCGGCAGCGCGCGACCCGCAGGCTTCGCTCATGCCCCTCTTCGTGGAGGCGGTGGCGGCTTACGCCACGCTGGGCGAAATCTGTGATACACTGCGGGGTGTCTTCGGAGAATACACGCCGGAAAGTTGGGTGTAAGCAGTGGCAACTCAGGTCAGTCAACCGACGCTTTCGCGCTACGTGCACCGGAATTCTGCAATCCTCGGTGGAGAACCGGTGATCGCAGGCACAAGCATCCCTGTCCGCACCATCATTGAAATGTGGCGATTGGGGATGTCAGTGGAAGAAATCCATGAAGGGCTGCCTGACCTGACATTGGCCCAAATTTTCGACGCGCTCAGCTTCTATCAGGACAACGTAGCCGAGATCAACGCGTACATCGAGCGCAATCGCATTACGGACGCCATGCTCCGCGAGTCGGCCAATCGCACGCTGAGGAATGCTGCGTGAAATTGTTTGCCGCACTGTATGTGGACGAGAACATGCATGTGCTGGTCCCGACCTATCTGCGTTCGCGCGGCTTCGATGCGATTCATGCGCGCGATGTTGGGATGAAAGGTGCAAGCGACCGTGAACAGTTTCGCTTTGCCATCGAGCAGGAGCGGGCGATCATCACGCATGACCGTCTGGATTTCCTGGCCTTGCACG
Organism: Caldilineaceae bacterium; assembly: GCA_026645635.1. Taxonomy (GTDB): domain Bacteria; phylum Chloroflexota; class Anaerolineae; order Caldilineales; family Caldilineaceae; genus Fredericiella. The sequence goes on along the minus strand of JAPKMV010000169.1, from coordinate 2,638 downwards.
AGGAATGGCTGGGCGGCGCCTTACGCCACTACGGGATCATCCTCACAGGAGTGAGACCGCCGGCTGAGATAGCGCAGCGCGTCGCCACGCTTGTCAACCGTCTTACCGCCGACGAAATAGCGAATGGATTGTTTTATGTTTAACCGACTGGACCACGTTGGCATCGTCGTCAGCGACATCGATGCCACGCTCAAGACCTACTGCGAACAGCTTGGCTTCAAGCTGCTGGAACGCACGGAGATTGCCGAACAGAAGGTGGTGGCCGCGTTTCTCGACGGCGGCAACAGCACCATCGAACTGATCTCGCCCACCGACACCGAGAGCGGCACGGCCAAGTATCTGGCCAACCGCGGCGAAGGCACGCATCACGTTGCCTATGAAGTCGACGACATCATCGCCGCACTGGCCGAACTTAAGGCGCAGGGCGTGCGGCTGATCGACGAGACGCCGCGCCAGGGTGTGCACGGCCTGGTAGCCTTCGTGCATCCCAAAGCCACCCACGGCATGATGATCGAACTGCTGCAAAAGGGGCATCACAAGGGGCAATAATCTCTCAATCTCCTAATCTCTCAATCTCATCTGCAATGTTCCCAGGAGATTAGGGGATTAAGAGATTGGGCGATTGAGAGATTGGAGATTGGCTGTCAACCCGCAATCTGTACGAGGTGAAACGATGAACGGCGATTTGACCCAGCGGCCGGCGTGGCGCGCGTTGGAAGCCCATTATCAACACATGCGCACGGTCCACCTGCGCGATCTCTTCGCCGAGGACCCCGGACGCGGCGAGCGGCTGGCGCTGCGCTGGGGGGATTTCTACTGCGACTTCGCCAAGCACCGCATCACCGACGAGACGCTGCACCTGTTGGTGGAATTGGCCATCGAGGCGGGGCTGCGTGAGCGCATCGACGCCATGTTCCGCGGGGAGAAGATCAACGTCACCGAGAACCGCGCCGTGCTGCATGTGGCGCTACGCGCACCGCGCGACGCAGAGATTTTCGTGGACGGCGCCAACGTCGTGCCGGAGGTTCATGCGGTGCTCGATCAGATGGCCGCATTCGCCGAACAGGTGCGCAGCGGGGCGTGGCGCGGCTTCACCGGCAAGCCGATCCGCAACGTTGTCAACATCGGCATCGGCGGGTCGGACCTGGGGCCGGTGATGGCCTACGAGGCGCTGCGCCACTACAGCGCACGTCACCTCACCTTCCGCTTTGTTTCCAACGTCGACGGCACCGACTTCGCCGAGGCGGTGCAGGACCTTCAGGCCGACGAAACGCTCTTCATCGTGGCCAGCAAGACCTTCACCACCCTGGAGACGATGACCAACGCGCAGAGTGCGCGGCGCTGGTCCCTGGCCCAATTGGGCGATGAGGCGGCCATCGCCCGCCACTTTGTCGCGGTCTCCACCAATGCCGCCGAGGTGAGCAAGTTTGGCATCGACACGGCCAACATGTTCGGCTTCTGGGACTGGGTGGGCGGCCGCTACTCCATGGATTCGGCCATCGGGCTGTCGACGATGATCGCGATTGGCCCAGACAACTTCCGCGCCATGCTGGCCGGCTTCCACGCCCTGGACGAACACTTCCGCACCGCGCCCTTCGAGCGCAACTTGCCCGTGCTGATGGGACTGCTGGCGGTCTGGTACAACAACTTCTTCGACGCCGAAACCATCGCCGTGCTGCCCTACGACCAGTACCTGAAGCGCTTCCCCGCCTATCTCCAGCAGTTGACGATGGAGAGCAACGGCAAGTCGGTCACGCTTGCGGGCAACGGCGTCAACTACCAGACCGGCCCCATCTACTGGGGAGAACCGGGCACCAACGGCCAGCACTCCTTCTACCAGTTGATCCACCAGGGCACGAAGCTGATCCCCTGCGACTTCATCGGCTTCTGCCAGACGCTCAACCCGCTGGGCGAGCATCACGACCTGTTGATGGCCAACATCTTCGCCCAGGGCGAGGCGCTGGCCTTTGGCAAGACCGCCGCCGAAGTGCGCGCCGAGGGTGCGCCGGATTGGCTTGTGCCGCACAAAGTCTTTGTGGGCAACCGCCCTTCCACCACGCTGCTGATAGATCGCCTGACGCCCGCTGCGCTGGGCAAGCTGGTGGCGCTCTACGAGCACAGCGTCTTCGTGCAAGGGGTGATCTGGAACATCGACTCCTTCGACCAGTGGGGTGTGGAGTTGGGCAAGGTGCTGGCCAAACGCATCGTCGGCGAGCTGCAGGCCACCGACCCCGCGCTGGTGCACGACAGTTCGACGAACGCGTTGATCCGGAAATATCGGGAAGGCAAACAGGGATAGACCGCGGATTTGGCGGATTAGACGGATGCTCGCGGATTTTTCTTGTAATCCGCGTAAATCCGCCGCATCCGCCAAATCCGCGGTCTATCAAACTCCGTGAGAGGTGTTAGTTATGCGGATTGCAGTGGCGGCGGATCACGCCGGGGTTGAGGTCAAGGACGAGGTTGTGCGCTTTCTGCGCGGGCTGGGCTATGCGGTGCAGGACCTGGGCGGCGATGGCTCGGACCACACCGACGATTACCCCGACTATGCGGTGCTGGTGGGCGAGGCGCTGCGCAGCGGCGCGGCGGAGCGGGGCGTGCTGGTCTGCGGCAGCGGCGTGGGCGCGTCGATCGCGGC
>JAPKMV010000168.1 GCA_026645635.1 Caldilineaceae bacterium | reverse complement strand
GTGCTGGGCGACCCGTGGAACCGCCGCGCCACCTCGCCGCTGAGCATGCCCGGTGTGGACGTGCGCAATGGAGACATCCTGCTGGCGATCAACGGTCAGCGCCTCAGCGCCAGCCTCAGCCCGGAGCAACTGCTCGTCAACCAGGCGGATGCGGAGATCCTGCTCACGCTGGCCCCACGTCCGGCCCCAGCCGGCGACGCGCCCACCGCGCAGCCAACCGAGGAAGCGATCGGTGCGTCAGACAGCACGTCAGACGCCGCCGCGCCCGGTGAAGCGGATGCAGCGCCACCATCGCGCAATTTCGTTGTCCAAACCTTGTACAGCGACGGTGAGGCGCGCTACCGCGCCTGGGTGGAAGAGAATCGGCGGCGCGTGCACGAGGCCAGCGGCGGTCGCCTGGGCTATCTCCACATCCCGGACATGGGCGCACACGGCTACGCCGAGTTTCACCGCGGCTTCCTGGCAGAGGTGGAGCGCGACGGGCTGATCGTGGATGTGCGTTACAACGGCGGCGGCCATGTCAGCCAACTGCTGCTGGAGAAGCTGGCGCGGCGGCGCATCGGCTACGATCAGTCGCGCTGGGGCGGCGTGGCGCCCTATCCTGCGGAATCGGTGGCCGGCCCCATCGTGGCGCTGACCAACGAGCACGCGGGCAGCGACGGCGACATCTTCTGCCATGCCTTCAAGCTGCTCAAGCTGGGGCCGCTGGTCGGCAAGCGCACCTGGGGCGGCGTGATCGGCATCGCCCCGCGCCACCCGCTGGTGGATGGGACGATCACCACCCAGCCGGAATTCAGCTTCTGGTTCGAGGATGTGGGCTGGCAGGTGGAGAACTACGGCACGGATCCGGACATCGAGGTGGAGATGGCGCCGCAAGATTACGTGGCCGGGCGCGACGTGCAGCTCGACCGCGCCATTGCGGAAGCGCTGCAACTCCTGGCCGCGCATCCGGTGCGGCGGCCCGACCCGGCCACGCGCCCAAGCCGCGCGCTGCCCAAGCTGCCGCCGCGGGGCTGAACCGCCAACTTTCGTTGTAAGTTTCATAGTTGCACAGGGGAAAATAGGGTTGTATAATGTTGCCAATTCAGAATTACGCAGACTTTATACATAATGTGCTGTCGATTTGCAGCAGAGGTTCAGCGAGCCGAGAGATGTTGGCGCCCCCGACGGCGAAAACGTAAGCGTCGCGGGTGCATATCTCACCCATAAGGATGTGTGCGATCTCCGAGACCACCCGGAGTTTCACAAATAGTCGAAGCGTTCCAACTTTTTCTACACAAGTCGCATCAAAAGGAGATAGTTCGTATGCGCAACAAACTTTTGCTCGTGCTTTCTGTGCTGGTGATCGCCAGCATGGTTTTGGCGGCATGCGGCGCGCCGGCTGCTACCCCGGCGCCCGCCGCGCCCGCGCCGGCCACGGAAGAGGCCGCGGAAGCTGCGCCCACGGAGGCGCCGGCTGCTGAAGCGCCGACCGAAGAAGCCGCCGCTGCGCCCACCGAGGCCCCGGCTGAAGAAGCCGCCGCCGACACCGGCGTCAGCCTGACGATCTGGGCCGACGAACAGCGCGCCCCGATCCTGGAGACCCTGGGCGACGCCTTCTTTGCCCAGACTGGCGTCAAGCTCGTCGTCGTGCAGAAGGCCATTGGCGACATCCGCAGTGACTTCATCACCGCGGCGCCGACGGGCAGCGGCCCGGACATCATCCTGGGCGCGCACGACTGGATCGGCGAGCTGAACGCCAGCGGCCTCTTGGCTCCGGTCGAGCTTGGCCCGAACGCCGCCAACTTTGCCCCGAATGCGGTGCAGGCCTTCACCTACACCGACGGCAAGGTCTACGGCATGCCGCAGGCCACCGAAAACATCGCCCTGATCTACAACACGGACCTGGTGCCGACCCCGCCGACCACCTTCGACGAAGTGAAGACCATGTCTGCTGACATCAAGGCTGCCGGCACACTGTACGGCTTCCTGCGCCAGGTAGGCGACCCGTACCACTACTACCCGATCCAGACTGCGTTTGGCGGCTACATCTTCGGCCAGAACGCCGATGGCAGCTACAACGCTGAAGACCTGGGCTTGAACAGTGAAGGCAGCGTGGCGGCGCTCACATGGCTGGACAGCATGTACGCCGACGGTCTGCTGGACCGCAACGCCAACATCACCGGCGACCTGATGCTCTCTGCATTCCAGAATGGCGATGCCGCAATGATCATCTCCGGCCCGTGGGCGATCAACGGCATCAAGGCCGCTGGCGTGCCCTATGCCGTCACCAACATTCCGGCCGGCACCCAGCCGGGCGCGCCGTTCATGGGCGTACAGGGCTTCATGGTCAACGCCTTCAGCAAGAACCAACTGCTGGCGCAGACCTTCCTCCAGACCTTCGTGGCCACCGACGCCACCATGCAGGCGTTCTTCGACCAGGACCCGCGCATCTCGGCATGGACGCCGGTCGCTGACAAGATCGAAGATCCGGATCTGAAGGCGTTCTCCGAGGCTGGCAAGGTAGCGCAGCCCATGCCCAACATCCCCGCCATGAACTCGGTGTGGGGCGGCCAGGGCGACGCCATCACGCTGGTCGAAACGGGCAAACTGACGCCGCAGGAAGGCGCCGACCAGGCCCAGTCGCAGGTCTCCACGGCCATCGCAGGTCAATAACGACTCATGTCTGCTGCAACGCAGAAGGTTCCTGGGGGTGCGCAAGCGCCCCCAGGCGCCGCACCCACCAGTATCCTTGGTCTGATTCTTCGTATCCTTGCCCTGGCGCTGATCGACGGCATCACCATCTGGCTGGTCTATCAGATGGTCTTCGATGGTTACTGGCCGTTGGCAGCAACGTTGGCGTTAGTGACAATTTGGGTCAACATCGTTTTTCTCAGCGGTCGCTTCTACCCTCTGCGCTATGTCGCCCCAGGGCTTGCCTTGATGGTGATCATGGTGCTCTACCCCATTCTGTTCACCTTCTACGTCTCATTTACCAACTACGGCACCGGGCACCTCGTCACCAAAGAACTGGCCATCGAGCAGATCGAGTCTCAGACCTATCTGCCGCCCGACGCCACGATCTATCAGTGGACGGCGTACCGAAACCCGGCCGGCGAATACAAGTTGTGGATGGTCAATCCGAATGACCCCACCGACGTGTTCACAGTTGTGCCCGGCCAGGAGCCAGTGGCGCGCACCGGCGAACCGCCAGCCGAACTTGAAGGCTTTACTCAGATTCCCACCAATCAACTCTTCGGCGCGCTTGGCGCGCTTTCGAGCCTGACTTTTGGGGTGAAACCGGACTCAGCCTTTCAGGTCAGTCAAACCGCGCTGGGTCAGGCGGCGCAGTATGAGCAATTGTACGTCTACGACCCGGCCCAGGATGCCATGATCAACCAGCAGACGGGTGAGGTCTACTACAACGTGAACGGCACCTTCACGTCGGAATCGGGGGCAACGCTGACGCCCGGCTTTGCCGCAGTGACAGGCTTGCAGAACTACGTGCGGCTGTTCACCGATCCAACGCTGAGCAGCACGTTTCTCCAAGTCTTTATCTGGACGGTAGTCTTTGCCCTGTTGTCGGTCTTGTTGACTTTTGTCCTGGGCATGTTCCTGGCGATCGTCTTCGACGTGCCGGAGATGCCGCTGCGCGCGCCACTGCGTTCGCTGCTGTTAATTCCCTACACGATTCCAGCCTTCGTCGCCGTCCCGGTTTGGGTGGGTCTGCTCAACCCCCAGTTTGGCGTCATCTCGCAAATGATCGCTGCGATCACCGGGGGATGGGTGCCGGCATGGTTCAGTGACCCCATGTGGGCGAAGGTGGGCATCCTGCTGATTCAGACCTGGCTGGGCTTCCCGTATATGTTTGTGGTGGTGACTGGTGCGCTCCAAACGCTGCCCAACGACATCTATGAAGCGGCAGACCTGGACGGCGCCAATGCCTGGCATAAGTTCCAGCGCATCACCCTGCCCTTGCTGTTGGTGACAGTCGGTCCGCTGTTGGTGGCCTCCTTTGCCTTCAACTTCAACAACTTTGTCGTGATCAACCTCTACAATCAGGGTGGGCCGCCCATGCCCAATGTGCCGACGCCCGTGGGGTACACCGACATTCTGGCGACCTACACGTACAACATTGCCTTTGGCGCGCAGGGCACCCAGGACTATGGCTACGCTTCGGCCATCACGATGATGATCTTCCTGATCCTGTTCATCATCACGCAATTCCAGTTCCGCTTCACGAACATGTTGGAAGAGAGGGGGCGCAATGTCTAGCAAAGGACGTTTCACCACTTCGGTCGGTTCGGTTAAACGTGGCAAACGCATTGCCTTGGTCCTGCGTATTTTGCTGGCAATCGTGATGTTGATCTTCGCCTTGTTCCCGATTCTATGGATCATCTCGGCGTCGTTCAACCCGACTGGCTCCCTGGTCGGACAGCCACTGATTCCACAGAATCCGACACTGGCCAACTATCAGACACTCTTCAATAATCCGGTGAACCCGTACCCGCGCTGGTACGTCAACTCACTCTTCATCTCGATCACTGTGACCATTGTGGCGACGGCGATCACGACGTTGGCAGCCTATGCGTTCTCGCGCTTCAACTTCCGCTCGCGGCGGCCGCTGCTGCAAGCCATCCTGCTCATCCAGGTCTTCCCCAACTTTTTGAACATGGTGGCGATCTTCCTCATCCTCCAGCAGTTCGGGCGCTACATTCCGGCCATCGGGCTGAACACCTACGGCGGTCTCTTCCTGGTCTATCTGGGCGGCACGTTGGGCGCCAACACCTGGCTCACCAAAGGCTACTTTGACTCGATCCCACGGGACCTGGACGAGGCGGCCACGGTGGACGGCGCCTCGGGCTGGCAGGTCTTCTGGGTGGTGCTGCTGCCGCTGGTGCGCCCGATTCTGGTCGTGGTGGCGCTGCTGACCTTCATCGGCACCTACTCCGAGTTTGTATTGGCGCGCGTGCTGCTGACGGATAAGTTTATGTACACGCTCGCCGTAGGCTTGAATCAGATGGTGGCGCAGCAGTTCGCCCAGAGTTGGGGCGTCTTCTCCGCCGGCGCGCTGCTCGCTGCGCTGCCGACGATCCTCATCTTCATGTTCTTCCAACGCTACCTGGTCGGCGGTCTGACCACGGGCGCGGTGAAGGGCTAGGGAATGGTCAATGGTCAATTGTTAATGGTCAATTGTCAATCGGACAGGCGCACATGCACCGCTGTTCATTGACCATTGACCGTTAACCATTGACCGTTGACTATTGCACCGCGCATGGACTGGGACAACTTCCGCGACGAGCGCAAGCTCTACGGCCGGCCCTTTGTGGTTGCACACCGGGGCGCGCCGACGCTGGAGCCGGAAAATACGCTGCGCTCTTTCTTCACGGCGCTGGTGCAAGGCGCGGACGCGCTGGAAACCGACCTGCGCTTCACCGCCGACGACGAGTTGATCCTCTTTCACGACCCCACGCTGGAGCGCATGACCGAAGGCAGCGGCCCTGTGCGCGAGCACACCCTGGCGCAGATCCGGGCGCTGCGCACGCGCAAACCCGACGGGACACTTGTGCATGAGCCTGTGCCCACCCTGGCCGAGTTGATCGCCGTCACGGGCGGGCAGACGCCGCTGCTGCTCGAACTCAAGGACCCGCTCTTTCTCCAGGGACGCTACGCCCGCAAGCTGGTGGACACGCTGACCCAGGGCAACGTCCTCCGCCGAGCCGCGCTGGTTTCCTTCGAGTTTGCCCATGTGGCCGCAGTGCGCCGCGTGCAGCCCGACATCCCGGTGGGGCTGATCACGGTGAAGAATCCCTTCCCGCGCCCCGGCGCGCAGTTGCTCGGCCCGATCTGGCCGCTGATCTACCTCAACCCGGCCTACGCCTGGCTGGCGCACCGCACGGGCAGCATCGTTGCGCCCCTCGACCCCACGCCGGCGCCCCGGCTGCGCTACTACATGGCGCTCCAGGTGGACGCCGTCCTGGCCGACGAGCCGGGGTTGGTGCTGGCGCGGATGCTGGAAATTCTGCGCGGATGAGAGATGTCCCACCCTTTTTTCGATAGTCGGGGAAGGATTGTTCAGCCGCTGCGACGATTGAGGTCACAAATGGCACGAATTTTGACGAATTAGCACGAATCCTGCGTAGCTTCGTGTTAATTCGTTGAGATTCGTTCAATTCGTGACTGGAATTGAATCGTTTCGATTGAGGAGGCAATATGGCAGAAGCGCTCTGGTCTCAGCCCCATCACGACGGCTCGGCGACCTACGTACCCGAACCGAACCAAAAACTTGGCGGCGCCTTCTCCGTCTTTCTGCGCGTCCCGCACACGAGTGATGTGACGAGCGCCTGGGTGCGCGTACTCAACGATGGCGAGCCGGAGCTGGTGCGCGCAACGCTTGACCGCACGGACAGCCGCGACCGCTGGCTGCGCGCCGATCTGCCGGTGGTCAACCCGGTGGTGAGCTACCGCTTCCTCCTCGACGGCGGCGCCTACGGCTACCAGTGGCTCAACGGCGCGGGGCTGCACAGCCACGACGTGGCAGACGCCGCCGACTTCCGGGTCAGCACCTATGACCCGCCGCCCGACTGGGCCACGGGCACGATGTATCAAATCTTCCCCGACCGTTTTGCCAAGTCAGTTGACCGCCCGGCGCCCACCTGGGCAAAGCCCGCGGCCTGGGACGATCCGGTGATCGGCGAAGGGCCGGACACGCCGCGCCAGTTCTACGGCGGCGACCTCGACGGCATCACGGCGCACCTCGACCACATTGCGTCGCTGGGCGTGGGGACGATCTACCTGACGCCTTTCTTTCCCGCCGAATCGAACCACCGCTACAACGCTTCGATCTTCAGCCAAGTCGATCCGCTGCTCGGCGGCGACGCAGCGATGGCGCGCCTGGCCGCCGCCGCCCACGCCCGCGGCATCCGTCTGATGGGCGACCTCACCACCAATCACTGCGGCGACACGCACGAGTGGTTTCAAGCGGCGCTGGCCGACCCCAATGCGACGGAAGCGCAGTTCTTCTTCTTCAGCGACCATCCGCATAAGTATGCTGCATGGTGGAACATCAAGGAGATGCCGATCTTCGACCACCGCAGCCTGGAGCTGCGTCGCCGGCTCTACGACGGCCCGGACTCGGTCGTGGC
>JAPKMV010000167.1 GCA_026645635.1 Caldilineaceae bacterium | reverse complement strand
TGTACACGCCCTAACAGCGACCCAGCGCCTTCTGCCAGGCTTTTGACCACACTGACATTCCGGTCAAGGCGCTGCCGAATGCGATCTGGTTGGTCGAAGAGCTTGAAATCAGGAATTGCGTGCAGGAGATAGATCGCTGCGCCAGCGCTTTCCAGCGTTGCGCCGTTGTCGGTGATTGCCAGGAAATAATGCATCAGGTCGGCGTCGCTTATATCCTGGATGCTCTGCAGGTAGTCGATCGCCACCCGTGCGTTACGTTGCACATCGTCCGGAAGCGCAGCAACCAGACGCTGCCACACTTTTTTGGGCACATCCGTGAGCGGAATATCCTGAAATGTGCTCTTGTCGAAGGAGTCTTCCGCTGCCGTCTTGATGGTAGGCGGCACGAATGCCAGCAGCGGCCTTGCCTCGAGGTTGCGAAGCTCGACCAGGCGTGTGGCGGTCACTTCCCACGCCGCTTTCGGGGATTGGTGCGGAGCGAGCAAGAAGACCACATCGAATTTATCGGCACCAGACAATTCCTGCGCAAGACGGTGCATGATCGCCGGAGCCAGGTTGCTGACCCGCAGACAATGGCCCGGCTGAGCGACGACCAGGCGCGCCTCTAGTTCCTGCCGCACCGCCGCCGCCAGCACTTCCTCCACGCGCTCTACAGTCAATGATTGCAGGCTCATGCCATCACCTCAGCTTCGATGGTATAGCGTGGTCGGATGGTCTGGGCGTTGTAGGCATCGCTCAGATCGGTGAAGAAACCGATCTCGCGCAGACGCTCTTTGAGGTTGCCGATATTGGCATTGAACGCCTCGTAATCCTGGATCGTTGCACCAGACCACTCAGGCGCCAGCACAATACCATACCGGTCGCGTAGCCAGCGGACAAACTCATTGATCAGCAGTGGCCGTGAACGAAAGGTCAGGCCTACCCCGCTACCCACTGGCTCCAACACGGCGATCTGCACCAACATCTCCAGCAGGCGACTCCCCATCTGCCAACGCCGTTCGTTGCTGCGTCCTTTGCCCTGCCGCATCAAGCCGCTATCCTGATTCTTCATGAATGCCGCATCGACCAGGTCAACCAGATACTTGCGGTAGTAGCGCGTTCGATCCAATGTGACCAGTTCCACCAGCTTCTGTAGAGGTGTCAGACCTTCCATGCGCCGTATCGCTTCATATTCGCGTAGCTCAACATCACCCTCAGAGCGCCGGGCGAAAAACTCATCGATTTTTATATTGAAGTGTACATCCATGTGACTCGAAGTCTGTCCCAACAACTCAAGCGCGTCGGGTATTGTTGCACCAGGTTTACCTATGATGCTTTGACCAGTAGTGCCCCTGGCAAAATCGGATAACAGATTGGTCGTAAACACAGCGCGCACGTAGTCGTTCATGCGTTGATAGTGCCCGGCGCAACTGGCGCGCGCCAGGCTTGCCATGTGGTTGGTGGCGTCGCTGCCCATGTCCACCACGATTTCCGCGGCGCGATAGGGCGACGCGCTGCCATCATGCTGAAAGGCATAGGGGCAGGCCGCAAAGGCATTTTCATGTCGGTCGGGATGCACCGGACAATTGCGGCAGGCGGGCGAAGCGCGTCCCTCGTCTACCCAACCGCTCAGTTGGTTGAACAGGCGGAGCAGATACAGACCGAGGTGCAGGCCGAATGCCATGCGCAAATAGTCGATCAGTACGGGGCGCGGCACCCTGTCTTGATAGACCAACAGACGGCGCAAGTCGTTGCACAGCAAGCGCGCCTGACCCTCACAAAGAGGCGCCGCCAAGCGCCCTGCTTCGCCGGCAGGTTGTTCCTTCAGCTTGGGATTGTCCACCATGTGTACGATCAGCAGCGTGTCGAGATCCAGCTCTGTCTCGCCATCGTACGCATCCTCATTGTGCGGGTCCATGCCCTCGCCCAAATAGCGCTTGAGCCGCTTCAGCAGTTCAGGATCGGCGCTTCGAATCATACTGTAAAGATGCTCAGACGCACGATAATCCTTCAGGTAGCGTGGGTTGCGCAGTTTGTATGCGTTCAGGTGGAGGGGGCGAGGCGACGTGGGCCGCTCCTTGTCCGGTTTGCCACGATAGACGATGTCGACCAGGTCGCTGTAAAGCCAGTCTTTGACCAGATCATTGTGATCGACAAAACCAGGTAAGAGGTCGCCGTGCTGGCGCGTCAGGGCTTCACTGAGATATTGCAGCGTGATTTCTTGTCTGCCAGTGCGTGTTACCGGACGCCGACCATCATACTTGAGCAGCATATAGAAGCTGATCAGCATTCGTTCCAGGTCGATGTGTTTTGGCATGACCAGGCAAATCTGTTCGTTGTTGAATTCAAATTCTGCGCGCTTCGCAGCCATTGTGTCTATTCTCCTGATTCGTAGCGGCGCAGGCTGATGCGACCGCGTGCTTCCTGGCGCACCTCAAAGAATGAACGGTCGTCGCGGGTCAACAACGCCCGACGATAGTGCAAATGGGTCAAAGCATTTTTGAAGATCACTAGATTGAGATAGTGCCCGCCCAGGTCGTAGAAGGATGGGAGATAGCCTTCGCTTACGCGGGCGAGCAATTCCCACACGTCCAGGGTCACGATCAACTCTGCCGGACGCACGCCAGTGGCACGGTTGCCGCCTGGCGGCGTATGCACTAGCAGAAAACGGTCGGGCAGGTACTCGAGATAGCGCCGCGAGGTTGCTCGTGCGCGCGGCAGCACGGTGCTGAATTCTTCGATGGGAAACAAACGGAAAGACTTGACCCGCACCTTCTGCTCGCGCCCGGCGCGCAAAAAGATGTGCGTGCGCTTCAGCTCGAGACTGTGCGCGCCCTCCAGTGTCGATAGCCCCTGCGCCAGCAGTACGCGCGTCTCCTGCTCGGCGTGGCTGTTGCGCAGAATCTGGCGGAAGCCTGTGAGATGGCGGTAGGGCAGCATCTCCTGCCACCGCTCATCGCGACGCTCGAAGTAGGCCAGACGCCGCAACATGCCTGCATACGCCTGCCGCTGCTTCACACCCGCAGCAGACTGCACTCCCTCCCACCCATCGCTGAGACTTGCCCGGATCGTGTTCAGCAGGCGATCTGGCAGATCGGTGCGCACAACAAAGGTCAGGCGCTCGCAGCCTGCCACGCCGTCAAAATAGAGCGCGCGGTCGTCACCTGGATTGGCCACCTCTGCCACATCGATCTGGCGGAGCAGCGCCACCAGACGATCGTCGACGCGGTCACCAGCGGGTGCGTCATCTCCGGCAAAGGCGTTCATGTAGAGCAAGCGCACCAGTTGATGCGGTGGTGCGGCGGGTGTGTGGGCAGGTTCTCCCAACAACACCGCCACCTTGCCACAATCATGGTCACGGGCGATCATCCATGCCAGCGCCGACCGCAGGTCGCGCATCGTGATGTGGAGCTTCCGGCGCAAGTGCACAATCTCGAACAGTGTGCGCAGCCGTTCACGCACCGCAGCGCCCGACACGGGATCGGCCAGTGTGTCGACGTTGAATTTGATGAAGCAGCGATCCGCCAGCGCGCACTTCGCACAAGGCGCCCAGTGCTCGGCCTTCAGTAGATGCTCTAGCTGCTGCTCGAAGATCGACGAACCCACAACGGGCTGGCCCGTGGTCAGGTCCACGTCCTGCGCCACCACAGAACGCTGGTTGAGATCGACGATGAGCAGCCAATCGGGTAGATGCGCCTGATCGTCGTCGAAGAAGCTGCGGATCGTCTTGCTCAATTGGCTGAAGCGTTGGCGTTGGTCCGCGCCAACGAAGAAATCGATCAACCGTCCCTCGTTGATCGCGATCAGGTGGACGGCCTTTGGCGTGTCGTTGCTATCAGTGAATGCAGCAAAGAATTCAGAGAGCACCTGGTCATTGGCGCGCTCGGCGCCCTCATCTTGTGAGCCATCGTAATTGGTTACGAAGTCGTGACCATTGTGGCGAAAGCGGCTGGCATTCGCCGACACTTGTTCAATGGTGGCGCCGGCTTCCGCCGCTTTCTGCTCGACTTTGCGGATAAAGGCGGTCTTGCCGTCGCCCGCATTGCCCGTGACGATGACCAGCCGGTAGCGCCCATCCAACACGTCCGGCAACAGGTGTCTGTCGAGCAGGGTGGCAACATAGGTCAACTGCGCAACTTCATCGAAGCCGCGCGTGCCGCGGTTGCTCTCCATTGCCTGACTGTAGAGGCTCAGCAGGCGCGTCACAAACGGGTTGTAGTTGGCCCGCCCAACTTCGTCTGCGGTCAAGGTAATGCCGACGACCTGGGCTGTCGCCGGCGGCAGTGCAACCAGGTAGTGTTCATCGAGCGCCTGCAGCGCCATGCGCATCGCACGCGCCGACGTGTAGCGCACTGCCCGGTCGGTGCTGACAGCGCGCAGCAGCACTTGGGCCAGCGCCGGCGCCAGGCTGGGCAGGTGGGTGCGCGGATCGACCGGATCGACATCGGCCCGGGGCTCCCGATTCGGATACGGATGTTGCTTGGTGATCAACTCATAGATCACGATTCCGGCGGCAAACACATCGCAGCTCGCATCCCACGGCGCCAGCCCGATGTCGGGCGCCATGTAGCCACGGGTGCCAGTGAAGGTGATGTCTGCCCGCGCCATTGGCGTGGCGATATTGAAATCGATCACCTTCAAAACGCCGTTGGCCAGGATCAGGTTTGCCGGCTTGATGTCCCGGTGGAGATATGAAGACCGTTCGAGATCGAGGATCTCGAAATACTCCGCCTCGCTCAGCGTGCGCCCGGCACTGCGCAGTGCCGCCAGACGTTCGCTGTCGCCGTGAATCGCCTCCAGCGCGCTGAGCAATTGCACGCCCAGGCCAACAGCCTCGTGAACCGACAATCGCTTCTGCCCCGCCGTGTACTCGGTCAGTTCCTCGCCATCGACGAAGTCCGTCACCAGGTAGAGCCGATTGCCGCCCAGCCGCTCCCACTGCCGCACCCGCACCGTGTTTGGGTGCTCTAGCCGCAGCAACGCGCGTGCTTCCTGGGTCAAAAACTCCAGTGCATTGAACCCAGGGTGAAAGACCTTCAGGGCAAACACCTGGTCGAAGATTGAGTCATACACCTTGTAGACCTGCCCGGAGCCGCCGGGCCGCATGACTGCTTGCACTTGATAGTGGCCGTCGATGATATCGCCGACCTCGAACACAGCTTTGTCGTCGCTGTCGGTGCGCGTCGGCGTGAGGGGGCGCGGTTCCGATTTCGGGGCGGGGCGCTGCGTCTGCTCCACGATAGCGCGCAGTTCGGTCACAGCCTCCTCGGCGGTGGGGCGCAGCGTCGGGTCCGGTTTCATCAGAAGCGCCACCAGCTTATTCAGGCGCGCCGGCACATCGGGGACCACGTGGAAAGCCGCCGGCCCGCCCGCGCTGGTATTGGCGCGCAGCGCCTCATCGGGCGACTCATACAACCGAAGCCCTACCAACATTTCGAAGAGAATGGCGCCGAGGCTGTACATGTCAGCAGCCGCAGTGGCAACACCACCTTCGCTGTCGGCCAACTCCGGGGCAAGGTAAGCTCGCGTCACATTCGGATCACGTGGCACCGGGCTGATGGTAAGCCCAGTCCCAAGAGGCAGGCGCGCACGGTCAAAATTCATCAATTTCGGTTGCCCGTTGCCGGCGATCAGTACGTTTTCCGGACGCAGATCGCGGTGCACGACATTGGCGCCATGAACGGCGCGCAGTCCTTCCGCCATGCCTAGCGCCAGTTCGAGCTTGCGTTCTAGCGGCAGCGCATCGGTGTGTGTCAACATGCCGGCCAGCGTGCCCTCGCCCGACCAGTCCGTGACCTCGTAAAAGAGATTCGGGTCGTCGGGCACGGCCCCAAAATGACGCACGCTGATCAAATATGGGCTGATATCAATGTGTTGCAGCGCCTCAGCCTCTCGGCGGATCATCTGCTCTCGCAGTTTCAACTCGTTCGGCGGCAGATACGGGTCATACGGGAAGACACGCACACGCACGTTCGGCGCATTGGGCAGGAGCGTGTTGCGCGCCAGATACTCGGCGACGGCGTCGCTCTGCATGAGCGTCTCGACCGCCTCATAGCCACCAAAGGTAAGCGTTTGCGGTGTGCGGGCGTGACTGGCTTGCTGGATGGCTTTCTCTAGATAGGCGCGCAGTGGACTGACATCCACGAGATTGCCGGACAGCAACGCAGGATCGGTCAGATAAGCCGGCAGATCGGTGTAGCGGAAGACTCGTTGATTGAGCGCGCCGGGCAACTGCAAGACCCCCTGATCGTCGGCAATGGCGACGGCGGCGTCCACCCAGACGCCGCGGCAACTGGGCTGCAGTTCCTGGATGCGGCTTTTCAATACGCGCGCCTTGTTGTTGGCCGTCGGCCACGGATTGGGGCGCGCATGGCGACCACCAACCCACCAGGTGACTTCATCGCCGCGGATGCCGCCGCGCCAGTTCTTGACCTCCACCACATAGACGGCGTGGGGCGCCACCACGATCAGGTCATACTCGAACGGCGGCCGTCCCCGCTCGGCAATCTCCAGGTTTGGGAAAAGGGTGTAGGTTTCGGGCAGGGCGTTGCGCAGAAAGTCGATGACTTTGGCTTCGCCCGCTTCTGCCGGCTGGGCGCCGGGTGGGGTGATCAGTTTCGCCATAGGATGAATTCACTCTGCCGTTATTTCGCCGATAAAGTGCCGATATTCCGCCGATAAATGATAGCGCCGCGACTTGCGCGCCGGGTCCGCCAGGACGAGCCAGCCGGCGGCCTGCCAGCCGGTGACCAGGTCGCGCACCGTGCGCGGGGACAGCCCCAACGCCCGCGCCATCTCCGCGGCGGTAACGCTCTCCTGCCGGCTGAACAGCCCCAGCACGATGCGCGCCCGCCGGTCCAACTGGCGCAGCGCGGCCGGCTCCGGCGCGGCGGGCGCAGCGGCCTGCGCGCGCACCTCGCTGGCCACGCGCTGGAAAAGCGCCGCCATCCCGCCCACAAAATACTCTAGCCAGCCGGTGAGGTCGGCGTCGCCGCGGCCTTCGTAGTAGTTGGCGTGGGGATGGGTCTGGAGCGCGGCGTAGTAGGCAGGCAGGTCCTGGGCATAGACCTCTTCCAGGCTGTAGAAGCGCCCCAGGTCGTAGCCCTGGCGGTAGAGCAGCAGCGTCGCCAGGGCGCGCGCGGTGCGCCCGTTGCCGTCGTAGAAGGGATGGATCGTGACGAACTGATAG
>JAPKMV010000166.1 GCA_026645635.1 Caldilineaceae bacterium | reverse complement strand
TGCGCGTCACCGCCAGCTCGAAGGTCGCGGTGGCGCCCACCGCGCGCTGTTCCTGCTCTTGTCGATAGGCTTGCAACTGCGCCGCAGTGAAAAACTCGAAGAGGCTGCGCCCGGCCAGCGCGCCGGGCGTCGTCCCCAGGATCGTTGCCGCAGCCGGATTGGCATAGACAAAGACGCTGTCGTCGTCGAGAATGGCGATGCCTTCACCCTGCCGTTCCACCACGTTGCGATACAGGGTTTCGGATTCTTCCAGTTGCTGGCGCGAGCGGCGCGCTTCGCTGATGTTGCGCAGCAGCAGCACCTTGCCGGCGCGCGCGCCGCGCGTCGCTGGCAGCCGGGCGGTGCGCACCTCATACCAATCGCTGCCTGCCGCACCGGCGCGCACGATCTCCTGGCGTGGCAACAGCTCGATGCCAAGCAGTTCTGGCCAGGGCATGACGCTGGCAAAGGGTTTCGCCAGGTCGTCGTCGTCGATGCCGAACAGCGCCATCGCCGCCGGGTTGGCCTCGACCAGATTGTCCCATCTGTCGAGCACCAACGCCGCATCGCTCATGTTCTCGAAGAGGATGCGATGGACGCGCGGGGGAACGCTCATCAGATGAAAGCGGATCACGGCGAACCAGAGCATGAGCGCCGATAGCAGGAAAGATTGCGCCGTAAGCGGGACGGCCGCGAGCGGCCCAACGCGGGAAACATGGAGGGCGCCGGCCAGCAGCGGGATAACGGCGGCTGCGCAGAGGATGATCGCTTGCGCGCGGCGCAGCCGCGCCGAACGCCTGGCGTAGCGCAGCAGCGCAACAAGGCCGGTGACGCTCAGCGCCAGGGTGTAAACGCCATACAGCTGGCCGGGACCGGCAGGGATGCGCTGGAAGATGGCGACGCCAACCACTGGCGGCGCCGCTTGCACGACCCAGTGGTGAAGTGAATTGGTGAGCGCCAGCACGGCAAAAATGGCAGCAAACGACCAGAGCAGCGCCAGCCGCCAGCGCGTCAGCCAGTGGCTCTGTTCGGTGTAGGCGAGGTTGAACTGGAGCCACAACACCGGCCCGGCTGCCATGCCGGCTACCGTGAGTACGTCGAAGATCAGATTGGTGCGCAGGGTGAGCAATTCAAGGCCGACACCCAGCGTCCAGCCGGCCAGGCAAAACATCAGGGCGGCGAAGGTGGCGCCGCGCTGGGTGGCGCGCTCGCGCAGGCCGATGACGCCCAATGGGATCAACAGCGCCGCCGCGAGCAGAGCCAGCAGGCCAAGCACCTGCGCGGGCGCGATCATGCCGGCTCCTCGTCCATCATGCGTAGGAATTCCTCCACCACGCGCGGGTCGAACAACTCGTCGGCTTGTTCGCGCAAATAGGCGCGAGCCGCGCCCGGCGTCCACCGTGCTTTGTAGGGGCGGTCGGCCAACAGCGCATCCCAGACATCGACGACGCTGAAGATGCGCGCCGCCAGCGGAATTGCCTCGCCGCGCAGCCCACGCGGATAGCCGGCGCCGTTCCACCGCTCGTGGTGGCAGTAGGGAATGTCGAGCGCCGGGCGGAGAAACTCGATGCCGCTGAGCCAACTGTACGCCAGATCTGGGTGCTGCTGCACCAGACGCCGCTCCTCTTCGGTCAACGCGCCCGCCTTGCGGAGAATCGCATCGGGCAGCGCCATCTTGCCGATGTCGTGGAGCAGGGCGCCGCGACGAATCTGTGTGAGTTCGGCATCGGTGCAGCCGAGTCTGGCCGCCAACTGTACGGTCAGCGCCGCCACCCGTTGGCTGTGGCCGGCCACCTCATTCTCCCGCACTTCCAACATGCGCGACCAGCCCAGGAGGGTGGCATCGTAGGCGCTCAGCACTTCCTGGTTGACCCGTTCGATCGTCTCCAGGGCATGGGAATAGGCGGTGATGTTGCGCGCCAGCATCAGCACCTCGCGCGGGTTGATCGCGGCCAGTTGCGCGGTCCACACCTGGCGGCCTGCCTGGGGATCATCGGTGTGGTAGGTAACCTCTTGCGTTACACCGCTGGCGAGCGCCGCCCGGATGGCAGCCTGCACGTGCACCAGGTCCTCCGCGATTGGGCGATGCTCGTGCGGAAGTGGCTCGGCAGCGGCGATGTCCGCGGGGTGTTGGTGCGTATCCGGGTTGCGCCTGACTTCGAGGTGGCTGCCGCTGCTGTCCAGCACGAACAGCAAATCGGGAATGGCGTTGAGCAGCGAACGGCTGCGCTCCTCGCTGGCGTGCAGCGCTGCTTCCACCTGCAGCCGCCGGGTGATTTCCTGTTTCATTTCCTGATTGGCTGCCACCAACTCCGCGGTGCGCTGCACCACATGGGATTCGAGCATGGTGTTGGCATCAGTGAGGGACTGTTCGGCTTCATGCTGGCGACGCACGCTTGTTGCCGTCACCGTCATCAGCATCAGGCCGATCAGGGTGGACATCGCCATCAGCGCCACCATGAACATCGCCTGCTGTTGAATGCCGGAGGCCGCCAGCATGTCGGCCATCGGCGTCGCGACGCCAACCACCCACAGGCGGTCGTCGAGCTGGGCGACTGTCCACGCGAAGATCTCAGCGCCGACTGCCGGGTCGCGGATGTAGGAGCCGCTGCCCTCCTGCAACAGGGCGAGCCGCGTTGGCGCATCCTCCTGGCCGGTCAGCAGTTCGGCGAACATCGAGCGGGGAACAAGGTCAGCATTGAGCGTCGGTGCGTCGGGGCGCAGGTCGCCGTCCAGGATGTCATCCGCCGGGACAACCCAGATCTGCCAATCACCCAGTTCGACCAACGGCTCCAGGCAATGCTGCGTTGCCTGCGTAGGATCCACGAACAGATCATGCGCCAGGAGGAGATGGTCGACGGTGCAGCGCTCCAGGTTGCCGCTCAACGCCTTCAGGGTTTGCAGTTCGGCAAACTGCATCGAACGGACGGCGCTGTCCCGCATCTGGGCGATCACCTGGATCGTCATGGCCCAGGCTACGCAAAGCAGCACCAGGCCGGAACTCCACAACAGCAGTTCGAGGCGCCGGCTGCGCACTCGTGGCGTGCGCGCCTGCACTGGCGCTGCATTTTCGTTGCTGGTGGTGATGGCCTGCGGCATGACGATGCGTCCTCAGCGTGGCAGAGCAGGGTGTGTGGTTCACAAACCTGGTTTTTGTCGGAAACCGGGTTTGTTTCTACGAAACAACACGCACGCCGGCGCCTGTTTGGACAAAGCCGATCTCCCAGCATGGTTGCTGGTTGGCCTGGCACGTACTGCGGAATGTTGCTGCTTGCGCTGCGGGCACGGCCAGCAGCAGGCCGCCGCTCGTTTCAGCTTCCCAGAGCAGGATGCGCTGCGCCGGTGACACACTATCGGCGAAGGTGACATGCTCGCCAAAATGCTGCGGGTTGCGCACGTGGCCGCGGGTCAGGTAGCCGGCGGCGATGTAGTCCCAGACGCCGGGCAGCGCTGGCGCAGCGGCCGCGCGGATCACGAATTCCACGGCGGAGGCCAGCGCCATTTCTGTGCCGTGGCCGAGCAGCCCGAACCCCGTGATGTCGGTGGCGCTGCGAACCTGCGCGGCGCGCGCTGCCAGCGCCGCCTCCCGATTGAGCCGCAGCATGGAGTCGATCGCTGCATCCAGGTGGCGCACGTCCAGCGCGGGTTTCTTGCGCAGTTGGCGCGCCCACCGGCGCGGGGCGCCCGCATCATCGCCGGCCAACTTGGCCGCAGTGGTGATGACGCCGGCGCCCAGCGGCTTGGTGAGGTAGAGCAGGTCGCCCGGCTGTGCGCCGCCCTTGCGCATCACCTGCTGCGGATGGACGATGCCGGTGACGCTCAGCCCGTAGACCGGCTCCGGGCTGGTGATGGTGTGGCCGCCGGCAATGGCCGCGCCGGCCTCGCGCACCTTGTACGCGCCGCCTGCAAAGATCTGCGTCACGGTTGCCGGCGGGACATCTTCCGGAAAACCGGCAATGTTGAGCGCCAGCACGACGTCGCCGCCCATGGCGTAGACATCGCTCATGGCGTTGGCCGCGGCGATAGCGCCGTAGGTCCACGGGTCATCCACCACCGGCGTGAAGAAGTCGGTAGTCTGGATCAGCGCACGCGCATCATCCAGGCGGAAGACAGCCGCGTCGTCCGGTTCGCCCAACCCGATCAGCACATCGGGATATTCGGTTGCCGGGAAGAACCCGGCCAATTGGCGCACGACCTGCGCTAATGTCTCCGGCGGGAGCTTGGAAGCTCAACCCGCGCAGGCGACGCGTGCGGTCAGCGAAATCTGCTTGTTGCTCATGCCAGAAGCATAGCAAGAGATCGCCACAGCACCAAAGAACTGCGGGTGTCTCTACGAAGTGGGTGAGAGGGTGAGAGGGTGCGGGAGGGTTGTTGCGTTCAGGTGCTGATGCGCTGCGCCCAATGCGTCAGTGCATCGTCCCAGAGCAGGACGCGGCCATTTTGCAAGACGGGAATCTGCCTGATCTGGGCTGCGCTGGCGCCGCCGTCGGTCAGATCCTCGCCGGCCACGACCGGCATGGCGGCCAGCCCGGCCTTGCGCAGCAACTCAGCGCGCCGTTCCGCGCGGCGCACATCGTCGCGATCCACCACCACGGAGACTTCGACCGCCAGATAGACAACCTGGCCGGGCAACTCGCGCAGGCGGCCCTTGATGATCATGTCGACCGGCAGCACTTCATCATACTCTTCATCGGTTAGCGCCGCTTCCAGCAGGTCGTAGAGGTCTTCCACCGGCACGACGCGCGCCTTGCGGATGATCTTGCCAAAATAGGCGCCGGGGTGCGTGCGATATTTGTGCTCCTGCAAGAAGCCGTCGGCGACGCTCAGCCGGCCTTCGATGCGGGCGATGCGTCGATCCATCGCCTCCATCACCGTCACCAACTGATCCATGCGTTCGCCCAGGCGGTCTACACGTTCGGTCAACTGATCCATGCGTTCGCCCAGGCGATCCACACGTTCGGTCAACTGATCCATGCGTTCGCCGAGGCGATCTACACGTTCGGTCAACTGATCCATTCGCATCGCGGTGATCGCCTGCGTCTGGGCAGTCTCTGCCAGAATCGCCTTGATCTCGTCCAGCGTGACTGGCGTCGCCAGCAGATCGCTGGGAAGCAAGACATTGCGCAACTGATCGCGCCAACCCGGTTCCTGTTCGAGCAGGGTCAACAAATCGCGAAAATCAGTAATTGTGAACGCCATGACCTACCTCCGGGGGAAACGAACAGACTGCCATCTGGGTGGATGAACGTCTTGAACGAGCCATCACCCTGGCGCAAGCATACCATAACCGGTCTGTGTCATCAATCGCGCAATGCGACATGGGTCTACTTCACGCTGGGGGCGAAAGTGTTTGGAACACGATAGCCACGAAAGGTGCGAAAGACACGAAAGATGGCGGCGCCTTCGTGTCTTTCGCACCTTTCGCGTCCTTCGCGATCCGGGTTCTTGCGCCCCCAACTTGAACGAGACCCTGGTCAGCGGGCAGCCGGTGGATGCAGTTCATTAACAATTGACAATCAACCATTGACCATTGACCATTTTATCCGTTTCTCCACGCGGTCGCGGCCAGCAGCAGCCACCCGGCAATAAACGCCACGCCGCCGATGGGCGTGATCGCGCCGAGCCAGCGCTGGCCGGTGAAGGCCATCAGCACCAGGCTGCCGGTGAAGAAGACGATCCCCACGACGAAGAGCCAGCCGGCCCAGACAGGCAGCGCGCTGCCCGGCCAGCGGGTGACGGCCCACGCCACAACGAAGAGCGCCAGCATGTGATAGAACAGGTAGGTGACGCCGGTCTGGTAGTTGGCCAGCAGACCCGGTTCGACGCGGTCGCGCAGGGCGTGGGCGCCGAACGCGCCGGAGGCCACCGCAACCGCGCCCAGCAGCGCGGCGATGATGAAGAACGTGCGATCCATAAACTTCGCTCCTGTCAAGGCTTGACTTTTGGCAACTGTCCGGGCCGCGTCCCAATGAGGCTTGGAATAGAACGCGGATGACGCGGATTGAGCGAATCTGCGCTGATCCAATCCGCGGAAATCCGCCAAATCCGCGTCATCCGCGTTCTATTTCCACTGGCTGAACGGTTACGGTTTTTGGAATAGCATAGCCAGCCGCGCGCGAGGTGTCAATTTCCCGGTGATCCTGGGGTCTAATTCAGGCTGGGGGCGAAAGTGTTTGGAACACGATAGCCACGAAAGGTGCGAAAGACACGAAAGCGCCGCCATCTTTCGTGTCTTTCGCACCTTTCGCGTCCTCCGCGATCCGGGTTCTTGCGCCCCCAACTTGAAATACGCCGGTGATCCTGGGTGCAGCGTTTTGCCGTTTGACAACCCCTTGAGTTGCTGCCATAATTTCTGCGCTTACGTCAAGCTGTACTTGGCGCGGGCGCACCCGTCGCCGTCGATTCCCATTTCCGTTGCCAATCATCCTATGACCGCTGTTGCTGCATCAGGCTCCACCCTGGCCGATCTCTTCGTTGACATCACGGTTGACATCACTGGCGCCAGCCATGCAGCCGGCGACGGTCCTGTCTGGCTCACGCTGGACTCACCAGCCGGCGACGCGCGTCAGCCGCTCGTGCTGCCGTGGCCGCGCGACCAGCTTGCCGCCGCCGTGGCGCAGTTGGGTGAACCGGCCGCGGGTGGCGGCGGACGCCGGCCTCAGGAGTACGGCGCGGCGCTCTTTGCCGCGATCTTCACCGGCGCAACAAAAAGCCGCTACGATGCGACCCGCGCCCTGGCCGTGCGCGACCGCCAGGGCGTCCGCATCCGCCTGAGCGTCGACGATTCTGCGTGGGCCGCGCTGCCGTGGGAACTCCTCTACGACCCCGACCGCGGCGAGTTTCTTTCGCTCTCGCAGGCGTCGCCGGTGGTGCGCGGGGTGGCGCAGCATGAGCCACAGGCGCCCTTTGCCGTGGGCGGCCCGCTGCGCATCCTGGCGCTGGCCGCGTCACCCGCGTCGCTGCGCGAGCTGGACATCGCCGCCGAGCGCGCCAGGCTGGAGCAGGCTGTGGCCTTGACCAACGGCGCGGCGGAATTGGTCTGGGCCGGCGGTGCGACCTGGCGCGACCTGCAAGACAGTCTGCTGCGCGGGCCGTGGCATGTCTTTCACTTCATCGGCCACGGCTACTTCGACGACATCGACAACGATTTTGCCCTGGTGCTGGCCGATGCGCAGAACCAGGCGCAGTTGCTCGGCTCGGCTGCCGCGGC